>NZ_JBEXNL010000014.1:0-120158 GCF_040611135.1 Tsukamurella sp. NPDC003166 | reverse complement strand
GACTCCCGGCAACGCCTGTTCCCCGACGGGCTGGCGGAGGTGATCCGGGTGCGGGACCGGTACTGCCGCACCCCGTACTGCGACGCGCCGATCGCGCACACCGACCACGTCACCCCGCACGCGAAGGGCGGCCCCACGAGTTTCGAGAACGGGCAGGGGTTGTGTGCGGCGTGCAACTACGCGAAGGAAGCCCCCGGCTGGCGCAGCGCAACCGTTGACGACGAATCCGGGCGGCACACCGTCGAAACCCGAACCCCGACCGGACATGTCCACCGATCCACCGCCCCCAACCAAGCGGCCTGAGCCGCCGATCTACGACCGCGCGGTCCAGCGACCGTCGTGCCGGGTGATGCTGATCGGATGATCGAACGCGCGGCTGATGGCGTCGGTGGTCAGCACGTCGTCGACCGCACCTGCCGCGGTGATGAGCCCGTCGCGGATGAGCACGGCGTGCGTGGTGGTCACGGGGATCTCCTCGAGGTGGTGGGTCACCAGGATCGAGGCGAGTTCGGGGTGGGCGCGCCGCGCACCGTCGACGGCTGTCAGGAGGATCTCGCGCGCGGCGAGGTCGAGCCCCGTCGCCGGTTCGTCCAGGAGCAGTAGCGCAGGCGAACCCATGAGCGCGCGGGCGATCAGGGCGCGGCCGCGTTCGCCCTGCGAGAGCGTCGGCCACACCGATTCCGCGTGCCGCGTCATGCCGAGGGAGTCGACGAGCTCATCGGCGCGTTCCCGCTGCGCGGCGGTCGGGGCCCAGCGGGGAGGGAACTCCGGTGTGTTCGTCAGGCCGGTGAGCACGACATCGCGCACGGACAGTGGAACATCCAGTCGGTGGCGGGGATTCACGTGTCCGATGTGCGTGCGCAGTTCTCGCATGTCGACCCGCCCGAGCCGCTTGCCGAGCACGTCGACGGTGCCGCGCGTGGGGTGGGTGACCGCGCCGCACAGCCCGAGCAGCGTCGACTTCCCGGCACCGTTCGCGCCGAGCAGCACCCAGTGCTCGCCCCGGCGTACCGTGAGGGAAACGTCGTCGAGGAGGGCTCGGCCGTTGCGGACCAGGTCCACGTGGGCGATGCTCAGCACGTGCGGGTCGTCGGTTGTTGCGGTCACGGTTCACCTCTCCACTCAATTGATTGGATGATTGTATGACTTCGCACCGGTGGGATCCATCGCAGTACCTGCGGTACGGCGACGAGCGCACCCGCCCCTTCCTCGACCTGCTCGCCCGGGTCCCCGGCGACGCGCGCACCGTCGTCGATCTCGGATGCGGCCCGGGCAACGACGTCGGGCCGCTCCGCGCCCGGTGGCCCGAGGCGACGATCCACGGCGTCGACTCGAGTGCGGAGATGATCGAGCGCGCCCGCGCCGACGTCGACGATCCCCGCGCGACCTTCGAGGTGGGGGACGCCGCCGCGTGGCGCCCCGGCGGCGACCGGCCCGACGTGATCGTCTCGAACGCCATGTATCAGTGGGTCGAGCGGCACATCGACCTGCTGCCCGCCACCGCCGACGGTGCCGGCCGTGCCTTCGCCTTCCAGGTTCCGGGCAATCAGGACGCGCCCTCGCACGCGCTCCTCGCGACCGTGGCCGCGGAGTTCGGAGTGACAGACTTCCGCCGCGTCGACGTCCGCGACCCCGCCGAATACCTAGCGGCGCTGCAGCGCCCGGGCTGGGACGTGGACGTGTGGGAGACCACCTACCTGCACGTCCTACAGGGCCCCGACGCCGTCTTCGAGTGGATCTCCGGCACCGGGGCGCGCCCCGTGCTCGCGCGGCTCGACGGTGCCGAGCGCGACGCCTTCGTCGCGCGGTACAAGGCGGTGCTCAACGCCGCCTACCCGCCCCGGGATTTCGGAACGGTGCTCCCGTTCCGCCGGATCTTCGCCGTCGCGGTCCGACGGTGAGCGTTCACCCCGCCTGATCGAGGGCGTAATCCCGGAAGGCCCGGACGGCGCGGGGGAGCGCGACATCGGGACGCCAGATGAGCCCGACCTCGCGCGTGGGCGCTGGGCCGGACATGGGGACCAGGACGAGTCCCGGCGGCCACAGCGGATCCTGGTCGACGGGGAGCAGCGCCACCCCCAGCCCGGCCGCGACGAGCCCCGCGACGGTGAACGATTCCGACGACTCGAACGCGATCCGCGGCCGGAACCCCGCTGCCGCACAACGCTCCTCGAGGATCCGGCGCAGGCCGAACTCGGGATGCATCGTGATGAAGTCCGCGTCGGCGGCCTCGGAGAGGTGCACGGACGGGCGCTCCGCGAGCGGGTGCCCCGCGGGGACCGCGAGGGCCAGGCGCTGCACCGCGAGCAGGCCGAACGCGACGGCGCCGGTGGCCGGCCGCGGCGAGACGATGGCGAGGTCGGCCTCGTCGGCGAGAACCCGCTCGGTAACGGTCCCGGCGGCGAACTGCGACAGCTCGAATCCCACGCGCGGCTCCCGCGCGCGGAACCCGGAGACGAGCCGCGGCACCAGGGCGACGCCGAAGGAATGCAGGAAGGACAGCCGGATCGTGCCCTGCGACGGGCTCCGGAGGTCGGCGATCTGCGCCCGCGCGGCCTCCAGCTCGGCGTGCGCTCGGCGCGCGTGGTCGAGGTAGATCTCGCCGCTGGCGTTGAGCGAGAGTCGTCCGTGCCGCCGGTCGAACAGCGGCGCCCCGATGCCCGCCTCGAGCCTCGCGAGCGTCCGCGACAGCGTGGGCTGAGTGATCCGCAGCGCGGCCGCCGCGTCGGTCATGTGCTGCGTCTCCGCCAATGTGATGAATCGCACGAGGTCGTCCGACGTGCTCGCGACGGGCCTATCACCTGCGGTCATGCGTTGTTTCTATCAGTATTGTCAGATCCATGCATTTCACACATCGGTGATGCCGGCGCAGGGTGAGGGTCATGACCGCCACCGTCCAGAATCTCGGGACCGCGCCACTCCGGGCCGGGACGCCCGCGTACCGTCGGACCACCCTGGCGCTGTTCGTGGCGGGCCTGACCACCTTCGGCTCGATGTACTCGACGCAGGCCGTGCTCCCCGAACTGACCCGGGTCTTCGGCGCGGCGCCCGCCGTCTCCGCGCTCGCGGTCTCCGTCACCACGGGCGTGCTCGCGCTGGCGATCATCCCCGTCAGCGCGCTCTCGGAGCGCTTCGGCCGGACCCGCGTGATGACGGTGTCGGCCGTCGCGGCGGTGCTCCTGGGCCTGCTGATCCCGCTCGCCCCGACGCTCCCGATGCTGCTGGGACTCCGTGCGCTGCAGGGCATCGCGCTCGCCGGCGTGCCCGCCGTCGCCATGGCGTACCTGGCCGAGGAGGTCGACGGGCGCGACCTCGGCGGGGCCATGGGGCGGTACGTCGCGGGCACGACGATCGGCGGGCTGCTCGGCCGCGTCGTGACCGCGGTGGGGCTCGACGTGATGGCCTGGCGCGGCGCCATGGAGGTCTTCGCCGTGGCGGCCGCGGCGCTCACCGTGGTGATGATCCGCACCCTGCCCGCGTCGAGATTTCATGTGCCGATGAAGGTCTCGGTCGGAACGACGGTGCGCGGCATGCTCGGCCACCTGCGCCGGCCGCAGCTCGCGACGCTGTTCGTGCTCGCCTTCCTGCTGATGGGCGGCTTCGTCAGCGTCTACAACTTCCTCGGATTCCGGCTCCTGGCAGAGCCCTTCGCGTTCGCGCCCGGCGTCG
The DNA here is from genome assembly GCF_040611135.1 of Tsukamurella sp. NPDC003166. Classification (NCBI taxonomy): domain Bacteria; kingdom Bacillati; phylum Actinomycetota; class Actinomycetes; order Mycobacteriales; family Tsukamurellaceae; genus Tsukamurella; species Tsukamurella sp. NPDC003166. Next base: position 116,489 of record NZ_JBEXNL010000014.1, on the reverse strand, counting down.
TCGGGCTGGTCTTCCTGATCTATCTCGCGGGGACCTTCTCCTCCGGTACGGCGGGTCGGCTCGCGGACCGGATCGGCCGCCGCGGGGTGCTCCTGGCCTCCATCGCGACGATGGGCGCGGGTCTGGTGCTCACGCTGCCGGATTCGACGCCCGCCGTGCTCGCGGGGATGGTCGTGTTCACCGCGGGCTTCTTCGCGGCGCACAGCGTCGCCAGTGGGTGGGTCGGGCTCCTCGCGACCGAGCACCGCGCGGAGGCCTCGTCGGGCTACCTGTTCTGCTACTATGCGGGCTCGTCGGTCGTCGGGGCGGCCGCGGGGCTGGCCTTCGCCGCCGCCGGCTGGCCGGGGATCGCGATCGCGGTCGGGGTGGGCATCGCGGCCGCGTTCGTCCTGGTCGTCGCGGTTCTTCCCGGTTCGGCCAGCGCGTCCGGGGAGCGCTGAGTAGCGTCGTTGTTATGCGCATCGGAGTCCAACTTCAGCCCCAGCACTTCGCCGAGTACCAGCAGCTGCGCGACGCCGTCGCCAAGCTCGAGGACCTGGGCGTCGACATCGTCTACAACTGGGACCACTTCTTCCCGCTCTCCGGCGACCCCGACGGCACGCACCTCGAATGCTGGACGATGCTCGCGGCGTGGGCCGAGCAGACCTCGCGGATCGAGATCGGCGCGCTCGTCACCTGCAACAGCTACCGCAACCCCGACCTGCTCGCCGACATGGCGCGCACCGTCGACCACATCTCGAAGGGCCGCCTGATCCTCGGCATCGGCTCCGGCTGGTTCCAGCGCGACTACGACGAGTACGGCTACGACTTCGGCACCGCCGGCTCGCGCCTCGACGACCTGGGCGCGGCCCTGCCCCGGATCACCGAGCGGTGGAGCAAGCTCAATCCCGCTCCCACGCGCGACATCCCGATCCTCATCGGCGGTGGCGGCGAGAAGAAGACGCTGCCGCTGGTCGCGCAGTACGCATCGGTGTGGCACTACTTCGTGGACCTGGAGACCTACCGGCACAAGTCGGCGGTGCTCGCCGAGGCCTGCGCGAAGATCGGCCGCGACCCGAAGGAGATCGCCCACAACGTCGCCATCCCGCGCGGCGTGGGTGTCGACGAGGCGCTCGCCTTCGCCGACCAGCTCGTCGCCGAAGGCGCGACGGAGTTCACGGCCGAGCTCTCGGCGCCGGCCTTCGACTACACCGTCATCGAGGCCCTGCTGCGCTGGCGCGACGTGCAGTAGCAAACGGACCGTGAACGGCGTAGATTCGGATGTATGAACACCTCCGAAGTGCGTCCGTCGGTCGATCTCGCCTTCGCCGATGCGCCGCTGCGGGTCGTGAGTTTCGCGGGGCTGTTGCATCGCACCACCGGTGATGTCGACTCGTATGCCGATGCGGTCACCGTCCTGCAGGGCCTCGGCGTGGGCAGACTTGCTGCGCAGTCCGCGCAACGGATGCTGGACGCGATCGTCGAGAGCCCGATCCCCGAGGCGGAGTGGGAACCGATGGCGGCCATCCTCGGCGACGAGCTCGCACTGCTCGTCGGGGTCTCGCCGTCGTCGATGGCGCGCTACCGCAACGGCTCACGGGGTACGCCGGACGGCGTCGCGGAGCGCCTCCACGTGCTGACGCAGATCGTCGCCGACCTCGCGGGCTCGTTCAACGACTACGGAATCCGTCGATGGTTCCGGCGCCCCCGCACGGCGCTCGGCGGTCGCGCACCGTCGGACATCCTGGCCGGGGAGTGGGACGCGGACGGCCCGGACGCCCGTGCGGTACGGGATCTCGCCGAGGCTCTCATCGCCGGGACGGGGGCATGAGGCTGTTCCGCAACGCCGATCGGCGCTACCCGTTCCTCTGGGAGAGCGGCGAACAACCGCCGGGCCGGTGGCACGGCGTCGGTGCGGGCCCTGTGCAGTACCTCGCGGATACGCCCGACGGTGCCTGGGCCGAATTCCTCCGCCACGAGGAGATCACCGAGGTCGAGGATCTCGCCGGCGTCAGTCGTGCGCTGTGGTGCATCGACATCGATCTGGGGGAGCCGGTGCGGGTCGACCTCCCGGAGTCTGTCCTCGTCGGTGGTGTCGACAGCTACGCGCAGTGTCGCGCGGCCGCCGGAGAACTCCGAGCGGCGGGGGCCACGGCGATCACTGCCCCGTCCGCAGCGCTGATGCCGGGCTCGGCCGGTGGGCAGCGGGTCTCGGGGGGCGCGATGGTTCCTGGCCCGGAGTGCGACGGTGCCGTCGTCGTGGCGTTCGGCGCCTACCCGGATGCCGAGGGATGGTGTGTCGTCGAGGACGGCCGCCCGCCCGCGTGGTTGCTCGATCACATCCGCGCTCGGTAGGTCACGACGGTGCGCCCGGGCGAGTCGAGGCCGCCCAGCGCGATCGCGGCCGGGAACAGCGGCTCGACGCGCCGCCGTCGGCGGAGGAGAGCTTCGCGGATCCGCGTGGACCGATCCGTCGGGCGATAGACTGCGCTCCATGACCTACGGCACCCTGATCCTGCTCCGTCACGGCGAGAGCGAGTGGAACGCGTCCAACCAGTTCACCGGCTGGGTCGACGTGGCCCTCACGGAGAAGGGGCGCGGCGAGGCGAAGCGCGGCGGCGAGCTGCTCAAGGAGAACGGCCTGCTGCCCGACATCCTCTACACCTCGCTGCTGCGCCGCGCGATCACCACCGCGAACATCGCGCTGGACGCCGCGGACCGGCACTGGATCCCGGTGGTCCGCGACTGGCGTCTCAACGAGCGTCACTACGGCGCCCTGCAGGGGCTGAACAAGGCCGAGACCAAGGACAAGTACGGCGACGAGCAGTTCATGCTGTGGCGCCGCAGCTACGACACCCCGCCCCCCGCGATCGACCCGGCGAACGAGTACAGCCAGACCGAGGATCCCCGGTACGCACTCCTGCCGCAGGTTCCGCTCACCGAGTGCCTGCTCGACGTGGTCAAGCGCTTCATCCCCTACTACCAGGCCGTCATCGAGCCGCAGGTCGCTCAGGGGAAGACGGTGCTGGTCGCCGCGCACGGCAACTCGCTGCGCGCGCTGGTCAAGCATCTCGACGGCATCTCCGACGCCGACATCGCCGCACTGAACATCCCCACCGGCATCCCGCTGACCTACTCGTTCAACGAGGACGGCTCGGTCGCCAACCCGGGCGGCACCTACCTCGATCCCGAGGCCGCGGCGGCCGGCGCGGCCGCGGTCGCCAACCAGGGCGGCAAGTAGCAGGATTTTCGGTACCGCCCCTTAAGTTCTCCTCAGGCGGGTCTGCGGACAACGGGATACCGTGGGTCACATGGCTGACGTGACTGTGACCCATTCTCCGGAGCGGGAGCGCTACGTACTCACCGTGGACGGCGAGCAGGCGGGCTACCTCGACTACGTGGACGAGATCGACGTCCGGCTGCTCACCCACACCGTGGTGCACGAGACGCACGCCGGGAACGGCTACGCGGCGGTCCTCACCAGGGCGGCGCTCGACGACGTCCGGGACTCGGGGAAGAAGGCCCGAGCCGTGTGCTCCTACGTGGCGAAGTACGTCGTGAAGCACCCCGAGTACGCCGATGTTGTCGAGGTGGCCGCCGACCGGTAACCGGTTGTTCACCAGTCGTTCCCGATGTGAAAGATCGGTCGGGAACCTGGGTACACTGACCGCGTGACTGTGGTCCTGTGCGTGGTGTCCGCCCTCGCGGGCGCACTCATCGGATGGCTCGCACGCCGGGTCCGGCAGCGGGTCGCTGCGCCGGTCGAGACCGGCCCCACCCGGATGACGGTGGCCGAGTTGCACCGCGCCGTTATCCGGGACTCGCCCACCGCACTGGTGGTGGTGGACAGGTTCCGCGACGTGATCCTGTGCAACGCCCGCGCTGAGGAGTTCTCCCTCGTCCGTGAGCAGCTCCTCGACGACCGGGTGTGGGCGGCCGCGTCCCAGGTCCTCGAGACCGGGACGCCGCGCACCGTCGAACTGACGATCGCGCGCCGGTCCGATCGCGCGAGCATCGCCGTCCGGTGCCGCGTGGACCTGATCCACGGCGGCCAGCCCGACGAGACGTACGCGGTGCTCTACGCCGACGACGACACCGAGAACCAGCGCATGGAGGCCACCCGCCGCGACTTCGTGGCGAACGTCTCGCACGAGCTCAAGACACCGGTCGGCGCGATCGGTCTGCTGGCGGAGGCGCTGCTGGAGTCCGTCGACGATCCGGAGGCGGTGCAGCACTTCGGCTCCCGCGTCCTCGTCGAGTCCACCCGCATGGGCAACATGGTCAACGAACTGATCGCCCTCTCGCGGCTGCAGGGCGCCGAGAAGCTGCCCGACCTCGGCGGCGTCGAGGTCGACGACGTGGTCGGCGAGGCCGTCGCCCGCGCCCAGGTGACCGCGGAGGCCAGCAACATCTCGCTCATCGTCGACGAGCCCTCCGGCCTGGAGATCCGCGGCGACGACACGCTGCTGCTCACCGCGCTGTCGAACCTCATCTCCAACGCGATCGCCTACTCGCCGCAGAACACGCAGGTCTCGATCAGCCGGCGCCTGCGCCCCGCCGCCGGTCCCGGCCGCGCCGCCTCGGTGGAGATCGCGGTGACCGACCGGGGCATCGGCATCGCCCCCGAAGACCAGGAGCGCGTCTTCGAGCGCTTCTTCCGCGTCGACAAGGCGCGGTCCCGGATGACGGGTGGGACCGGGCTCGGTCTCGCGATCGTCAAACACGTCGCCGCGAACCACGGCGGCACCATTAGGCTCTGGAGCAAGCCGGGCATGGGCTCGACCTTCACGCTGGTACTGCCGGCGCTGGGCGACCCGGACCCGGAACCTGCGGAGCGCGATGACCACAGTGAGGATGTACTGCGGTGACACACGTACTGATCGTCGAGGACGAGGAGTCGCTCGCCGACCCGCTCGCGTTCCTGCTCCGCAAGGAGGGGTTCGAGACCACCGTCGTGGGCGACGGGGCCGAGGCCCTACGGCACTTCGACGCCACCGGCGCGGACATCGTGCTGCTCGACCTCATGCTGCCGGGCATGAGCGGCACCGACGTGTGCAAGCAGTTGCGCGCCCGCTCGTCCGTGCCCGTGATCATGGTGACCGCACGGGACAGTGAGATCGACAAGGTCGTGGGGCTCGAGCTCGGCGCCGACGACTACGTCACCAAGCCCTACTCCGCCCGCGAGCTCATCGCCCGGATCCGCGCCGTGCTGCGGCGCGGTGCCGACACCGCGGCCGCCGACGGCCTGGACGACGGCGTCCTCGAGGGCGGCCCCGTTCGGATGGACGTCGAGCGGCACGTGGTCACCGTCGGGGGAGCGGCGGTGACCCTGCCGCTCAAGGAGTTCGACCTGCTCGAGTACCTGCTGCGCAACAGCGGCCGCGTGTTGACCCGCGGGCAGCTCATCGACCGGGTCTGGGGCGCCGACTACGTAGGCGACACCAAGACCCTCGACGTGCACGTCAAGCGCCTGCGCAGCAAGATCGAGGCCGACCCGGCCAATCCGAAGCATCTGGTCACCGTCCGCGGGCTGGGTTACAAGCTGGAGCCCTAGAGTTCCACGTACTTCATGTCGTAGGCCTGGCGCTCCTGCAGCTGCTCGGCCGCGACGGTGGCCGGGTGCACGGCGACGAGGGAGTCCTTGCGCGCCGCGCACTCCCGCGCCAGCGCCGCGTAGGCCGGCTCGCCGAGCAGCTCGGTCAGCTCGGGTGCGTAGCTCTGCCACACCTGCTGCGCCCCGACGTGCGCCTCGGGCGAGCCCGTGCAGTACCACTGCAGGTCGAGTCCGCCTGCGCCCCAACCCCGCCGGTCGTACTCGCCGATCGTGGTGCGCAGGATCTGCTCGCCGTCCGGCCGCTCGACCCACTCCTGGGTGCGCCGGATCGGAAGCTGCCAGCAGACATCGGGTTTGACGGTGAGCGGTTCCACGCCGGTGCGCAGCGCCATCGCGTGCAGGGCGCAGCCCTCCCCGCCGGCGAACCCGGGGCGGTTGAGGAAGATGCAGGCACCGTCGTACCTGCGGGTCCGGATCGCGGGCTCGTCGTCGAGGTCGTCCTCCTCGAGATATCCCTTCTTGCCCAGGCCCTTCGAGCGGAACTGCCAGTCGGCGTCCGTGAGCTTCGCGACGGCCTTCTTGAGGCGCTTCCGATCGCCGGAATCCGACAGGAACGCGCCGTGGCTGCAGCAGCCGTCGGTCTCCCGGCCCGGCTCGATGCCGTGGCACGAGCTGGTGCCGAACATGCACGTCCAGTGCGAGAGCAGCCACGTGAGGTCCGCCGCGATCAGGTGGTTCGGATCCGCGGGATCGGGGAACTCGAGCCACTCGCGCGGGAAGTCCAGCGGTACTTCCGGAACGGGCCGCCGCAGGCCGGGCATGGGAAGGTCGGTCACGGCATCCACGGTAGTCGGGTCTAGATTGGCAGCGTGAGATTGGGAGTACTCGACATCGGGTCCAATACGGTGCACCTGTTGGTGGTCGACGCCCACTGGGGTGCGCATCCGACTCCGATGAGCTCGACCAAGGCCACGCTGCGGCTGGCCGAGAAGATCGAGCCGAGCGGCCGCCTCAGCCAGGCCGGCGAGGACGCGCTGGTCTCGTCCGTCACCGAGTTCACCAACATCGCCACGAGTTCGGGCTGCGCGCAGGTGATGGCCTTCGCGACCTCCGCGGTGCGCGACGCCAGCAACACCGACAGCGTCCTCGCCCACGTCAAGGCCGAGAGCGGCGTCGACGTCGAGGTGCTCTCGGGTGTCGACGAGTCCCGCCTCACCGCCCTCGCGGTGCGCCGCTGGTACGGCTGGAGCGTCGGCCGGGTGCTCAACATCGACATCGGCGGCGGCTCACTGGAGATGAGCAACGGTGTCGACGAGGAGCCCGATGTCGCGCTGTCGCTGCCCCTGGGCGCGGGACGCATCACCCGCGAGTGGCTGCCGGAGGACCCGCCCGGCCGCCGCCGCGTGAGCATGCTGCGCGACTGGCTCGACGCCGAGATCGCCCCCGGTGCGGAGCGCCTGCTCGCGGCAGGAACCCCGGACATGGTCGCGGGCACGTCGAAGACGATGCGCACGCTCGCGCGCCTGACGGGGGCCGCACCCTCGTCCGCCGGACCGCGGGTCAAGCGCACCCTCACCGCGAGCAGCCTGCGCCAGCTCATCGGATTCATCAGCCGGATGACGGCGGCCGACCGGAAGGAGCTCGAAGGGCTCAGCTCCGATCGCGCGGGGCAGATCGTGGCCGGCGCGCTGGTGGCCGAGGCCGCGATGCGGTCGCTGAAGGTCGAGGCGCTCGACATCTGCCCGTGGGCGCTGCGCGAGGGCGTGATCCTCCGCTATCTGGATACGCAGGCGGGTTTCACGCCGGAACACAGCGGTAAAGTCCAGTAAATGCTGTGCGTAAGATGGTAGATCGCCGCGCGCGCCGTCACGGTCGCGGCGGGGTGAAGAAGTAGGATCTGCGAGACGACCAGATTGGCGTGTGTGGCGGTTGTGACAACACCGGCGTACGCGCGGCCCACGGGGCCGACGAACCACAGGACGGTGACGTGCATGAGCGAGGAGCGAAGGATTTCGCTGGCGGAGCTGCTCGCCAGGGAGGGCGGCGCCCCGTCGGCGTCGGGTGGTCGCCGTCGGCGACACCGCGGCGGGGAGAACTCCATCACCGTCGCGGAGCTGACGGGGGAGATCCCCGTCGTCCGCGACGACGAGCCCGCCGCGCAGGACCCTGAGGCCGCACAGGCCGTGCAGTCCGACGGTGCGCCGCAGGACCCCGAGCCGCACGCCGTCGACGCGCACGTCGAGTCCGATGCCGTCGAGGAGCAGGTCGTCGACGAGCCCGCCGAGTCCGGGCCCGAGTCCGAGGCCGCGGCGAGCGCGGACGAGCCGATCACCTCGTCGTTCCTGGCCGCCGCCGTCGGCGAGGCCCGCGCCGAGGAGGCGCCGGCGGAGCCCGCCGCGCAGGACCTCGCGGACGGGGCCGAGGGCGTCGACGTCGTGCACCACACGGACGAGGGGCACGCCGAGGAGAACTTCGCGTGGTCGCGGTGGGATCAGGCCGAGGCCCCGATCATGGCGACCGCCGATTTCAACACCGCCCAGGTCCGTGAGCGGCAGGCCCGGTTCGCGGAGATCGAGACGGACGACACCGTCGACGTGGCCCCCGCGACGGACGTCCCGGAGCCCGCGGACGGCGAGGCGGCGGCACCGTCGGTCCCGGACACGGGACGGATGAGCGTCGAGCAGATCGACGAGGCCCGCGCCGCGCTGGACCAGCACGAGGAGTCCGACCTGCTCGCGGAGGCGGACGATCAGGGTGATGCGGCCCCGAAGAAGGCCGAGTCGGGTGCCGCACGCGGTTGGCTCGTACTCGCCGCGGAGGTCGTGCTCGGCATCGCCGCCGGCGCCGGCCTGTTCTTCGGCTTCTTCAAGCTGTGGAACTGGGGCGGCGGCATGCCGACCATCGCGCTGACGGTCGTGCTGGCCTTCATCGTGATCATCGGCATCGTGACCTTCACGCACTTCCTGCGGAAGACCACCGACTACCTGACGCTGGGGCTGGCGCTGCTCGTGGGCCTGGTGATCACGTTCGGACCGTTGCTCATGGCCCTCGGCGCGAACTGAGTACCCTCGGCGACGTGAGCGGTATCGCGGTCGGCCTGTCGACCGCCTCGGTCTACCCCGAGAAGCTCGAGGACGCGTTCCGGTACGCCGCCGAGGTCGGCTACGACGGCGTCGAGCTCATGGTCTGGCACGAGAGCGCCAGCCAGGACATCGGTTGCGTCGCCGGGCTGTCGATGCGCTACGACATGCCGGTGCTGTCCGTCCACGCGCCCTGCCTGCTGATCAGCCAGCGGGTGTGGGGATCCGATCCCCTGGCCAAGCTCGGCCGGGCCGTCACGGCGGCGGAGGACCTCGGCGCGAGCACCGTCGTCGTGCACCCGCCGTTCCGGTGGCAGCGGCGCTACGCCGAGCACTTCGTCGACCTCGTGAGCGAGCTCGAGGACGGCAGCGACGTCGCCGTCGCCGTGGAGAACATGTTCCCGCTCCGGTTCGACGTCTTCCGCCGCAGCGAGTCGGTCGAGCGGCTCAAGCGGCGCGGCAATCCGGGCACCGCGGTCTCGGCGTTCGCACCGTCGATCGACCCGACGGACGTGGGCTACACGAACTACACCCTGGACCTCTCGCACACCGCGACGGCGGGTGTGGACGCGCTCGCGCTCATGGATCGCATGGGCGACGGGCTGCGCCACCTGCACCTCACCGACGGATTCGGCGCCGCCGTCGACGAGCACCTCGTGCCCGGTCACGGCACCCAGCCGGCCGCCGAGGTGTGCCGCCGGCTCACCGCGTCCGGCTTCGACGGCCACGTGATCCTCGAGATCGCGACCGGCTCGGCGAAGACGCCCGGGGAGCGACGTGCGATGCTCACGGAGGCGCTGGAGTTCGCGCGGGAGCATCTGCGCGACGTCCCGGCCGCCTGACGCCCCGGACGCGCCGGGGCGTCCCGGTAAGGAGCGCAGGATGGCATTGTTCGCGGACCTCGTGTCGGTCACGAAGGCCCCGGGCGGTTACACCGCCGAGATCGACCCCACCTGGTCGGTGGGCACGAAGGTGCACGGCGGCGCGCTGCTCGCGGTGCTCGCCGCGGGCGCGCAGGCCGCGTACCTCGAGGACGACGGTGCCGACCCCGCCGTCGTGCCGGTCGTCATCTCGGCCGAGTACCTCGGCGCGCCCGACCCGGGCACCGTCGAACTGCGGACCCGGGTGGCCAAGCGCGGCCGCACCACCTCCGTCGTGAACGTCGAGGCCGTGCAGGGCGAGCGGGTGTACGTCCAGGCCAGCGTCACGCTCGCGCAGCGCGACGAGGGCGACGAACGCTATCGCGAGCCGAACCCGCTCGACGACATGCCCGCGACCCCGTCCGCCGACGCCCTCGACTGGGATCCCGAGCACCCCGCGGCCAAGGTCTTCAAGGTCGGGCGGGTCGCGGAGGTCCGCTACGTCGGGTCGACGCTGCCGGTGATCGAGGGCCGCACCGGCCCCGCCGAGACCCGCGGCTGGGTGCGGCTGCGCGAGGAGCCGCTGTCGGGCCTGTTCGCCCTGCTCGCCACCGATATCTCGCTGCCCGTGGTGGCGAATCTCGGCGGCGTCGGGTGGGCGCCCACGCTCACGCTGACGGCGTCGGTGCGCCGCGAGCCGGCCCCGGGCTGGCTGCGGTTCCGGGCGTCGGCACCCGTCGTCGGGCAGCGCTGGTTCGAGGAGGACCACCTGCTGGTCGACGAGTCCGGGCAGGTCGTCGCGACCTCCCGGCAGCTGGCGATGATGCCGGTCTCGAACCGCTGACCGACCACGACGACTTCTGGAGGAACTCGCATGACTGAGAACATCGCACTGATCGGCGGCGGACGGATCGGTGAGGCACTGCTGGGCGGCCTCGTCGCCGCGGGGCACGATCCCGGGGCGCTGACGGTGGCCGAGCCCCACGCCGGCCGCGCCGGCGAGCTGTCCGAGCGGTACGGGGTCCGTGCCGTCGGCACCGTCGGGGAGGCGGTCGACGGTGCCGGGCTCGTCGTGATCGCCGTCAAGCCCGACGTGGTGTCGGCGATCCTGCCCGACATCGCGGCCGGGCTGCGGGACGGCGCCGTCGTGGCCTCCGTGGCCGCCGGCGTGCCCACCGCGACCTACGAGGCGGCCCTGCCGGCGGGCACCCCGGTCGTGCGGGTCATGCCGAACACGGCGATGTTGGTCGGGAAGTCGATGAGCGGTGTCTCCGGCGGGCGGGACGCGACGGAGGCGCACGTGGCGCTCGTGCGGTCGGTGATGGAGGCCGTCGGCGAGGTGCTGGTCGTGCCCGAGTCGAAGCTCGACGCGCTGACCGCGCTGTCTGGCTCCGGACCCGCGTACGCCTTCCTCGTCGCCGAGGCGATGATCGACGCGGGCGTGGATCTCGGCCTGACCCGGGACCAGGCCACGACCCTCGCCACGCACACCATCGCGGGCGCAGGTGCACTAATGGTTGAGACTTCTCCGTCGCCCACCGAGCTCCGGGCGGCGGTGACCTCCCCGGGCGGCACGACGGCGGCAGCGATCCGTGAACTGGAGAAAAATGGCCTCCGACCTGCGTTTTATGCGGCGACTCGGGCCTGTGCCGAGCGATCGGCCGAGCTTGGGCGCCTTGCGTAGGAGCTTTGGTTAGCTCACTCCCGTCGCATTATTCCCATTGGTACCGCTAAGCTGCTCGAAGCACGTGCGTGTCAGGTCCGCCGGAGGGGAAGCCGGCGGCGCGACATGTGCCGGAGGTTAGGGAATTCATGGCGTCTGCAAACAAGAACACCAAGCCCGCCGAGATCGGTGCCGGAGCTCAGGCTCCCCAGGCAGCCGGATCGTCGTTCCTGACGGTGGCGGAGGTCGCCACCCTCATGCGGGTGTCGAAGATGACGGTCTACCGCCTGGTGCACAACGGGGAGCTCCCCGCGGTGCGCGTCGGCCGGTCGTTCCGGGTGCACGAGAAGGCCGTGCACGACTACCTGCAGACCTCGTTCTTCGACGCGGGCTAAGCCTCGCCGAAGGGCGTCAGCGGTGAGCGTGGCCCGGGCGGATTTCGCCTGGGCCACTACGCCGGGTAAGATAGAAGCCTGCTGCGTGGACGCGGGGGCTCTTTCCGTACCCGGCCGCCGCGCACGATCATGGCAATTCGATAGAGAGACGTGAGGAACCCATGGGTTCAGTGATCAAGAAGCGCCGCAAGCGCATGTCGAAGAAGAAGCACCGCAAGCTGCTCCGCCGCACCCGGGTGCAGCGTAGGAAACTCGGCAAGTAGGCCTTCTGGTCACACTTTCATGAGAGCCCGTCCAGGACATGGGCGGGCTTTCGTGTTTCCGGTTACCCTGCAGTAATGAGTGAGTCGGTCGTCAGCGCGCCGCGCGTCGTCATGGTGACGGGCGCCTCCACGTTCGTGGGCGGATACCTGGTGCGGCGGCTCGCGCAGCGGCCGGACATCGAGCGCGTGATCGGAGTCGACGCGGTGCCGCCGACGAAGGCGCTGCACCGGCGGATGGAGCCCGCGGAGTTCATCCGCGTCGACTATCGCAGTCATATCTTCGGCAAGATCATGGCGACCAACGAGGTGGACACGGTGGTCCACTGCTCCACCTCGGTCACCGACAACCACTTCCCGTCGGCGTCCACGAAGGACGCGATCGTGTTCGGCTCGATGCGGGTGTTCGCGGCCTGTCAGAAGTCGGAGACGGTCAAGCGGGTCATCATGCGTTCCTCGACCCAGGTGTACGGCTCGCGGTCGCGCAACCCGGCGCTGGTCACCGAGGACCTGGTCGGCGGGGCCGCGGCGAGCGGTCATCCGCGTGACCTGCTCGACGCGGAGACCTACGCCCGCAGCATGGCGCGCCGCCGTACCGACATCGATCTGACGGTGCTGCGGCTCGCCCCCATCCTCGGTCCCAACATCGAGACCCTGCTCGGCTCGCTGTTCGAGCGGCCTGTGGTGCCCTCGATCATCGGCCGCGACGCCCGACTGCAGCTGCTGCACCAGGACGACGCGCTGGGCGCTTTGGAACACGCCGTGGTCGCGGGTAGGGCGGGCACGTTCAACATCGCCGGCGACGGCGCCATCTCGATGTCGCAGGCCATCCGCCTGTCCGGCCGGGTGCCGCTCCCGGTGGTCAAACCCGCCTTCGGGCCCGCCGTCGCGGCCATCCGCGGCCGTGGTCGCGGTCAGACGGACAAGGTGCAGCTCGCCTACCTCAGCTTCGGCAACGCCTTCGACACGACGCGCATGCGGCAGGACCTCGGCTTCGCGCCCCGGTTCACCACGCGCCAGGTCATGGAAGACGTCGCCCGCCACGGCCCGGCAGAACCTACAATCGGTGTGGAATCGATCGTGGGCGTCGAGCAGCGGGTCGCGGCTCTGGCTCGACGGTTCGCGGGAATCGGCTCTTCAGAACGGCACGGCTGGACGGTAGATCTATGACCAACCCCTCAGGCTCACAGCACGCGAAGGTGCTGCAGTTGCCCGTGTCCATCGACACCGCCGCGCGCTCCGAAGGGCGCGAGCGGGCGCAGCGGCGGCACCCGTCCGCGCTCACCGGCGCCCCGGCCCCGTCGGCCCCGCCCCGCGAGGCCACGGTGCACGCCCTCAACCCCGACTACCTGGCGGCGGCGCAGCCCGCCGAACCGGGCCCGGGCTGGCGCGAGCGCGCCGCGGAATCGGTGGTCGACGGTGCCGCCTTCGTCCGCGAGCGCCTCACCGGCGACTACGACATCGACCCGTTCGGATTCGATCCGCACCTCACCGACGCGGTGTTCCTGCCGGCACTGCGTCCGATGTACGACAAGTGGTTCCGCGTGGACACCACGGGCACCGAGAACCTGCCCCGGGAGGGCGGTGCGCTGCTGGTGGCGAACCACTCCGGCGTGATCCCGTTGGACGGGCTGATGTCGGCCGTCGCAGTGCACGACAACCATCCGGACCAGCGGCACCTGCGGCTGCTGGCGGCGGACCTGGCCTTCGAGTACCCGTTCATCGGCGAGGTCGCGCGCAAGCTCGGCGCCACCGTCGCCTGCAATGCCGACGCCGAGGCGCTGCTCACCCGCGGCGAGCTCGTGGCGGTGTGGCCCGAGGGGTTCAAGGGCATCGGCAAGCTCTACCGCGACCGGTACAAGCTGCAGCGCTTCGGTCGCGGCGGCTTCGTGACCGCCGCGATCCGCGCGCAGGTCCCGATCATCCCCGTGTCGATCGTGGGTGCCGAGGAGATCTACCCGATGCTGGCGGACGTGAAGCCCGTCGCGCGCCTGCTGGGCCTGCCGTACGCGCCGATCACGCCGCTGTTCCCGTGGCTCGGCCCGCTCGGGATGGTCCCGCTGCCGTCGAAGTGGCACATCGAATTCGGCGAGCCGATCGCGACGGACCGCTTCACGGAGTCCGACGCGGACGATCCGATGGTCGTCTTCGAGCTCACCGACAACGTCCGCGAGACCATTCAGCAGTCGCTCTACCGCATCCTCGCGCGCCGGAAGAACATCTTCCAGGACTTCTAGGGGCGGGTGCCGACCTGCGGGCCCGACGGTGCCTTCTCAGCTCCGGCCCCTGGTGCGGACCGCGGTCCACCGATCGGTACTGACTCCGCATGACGCTGCAACGCTATGAAGAGTAGCGACCGATAGCGGCAGATCGGAGAGTCGCGGAACTCGCGTCGAGATCGCCGAGGATGAGCCAGAATGCAGGGGACGGCGTGGGGGCGCCGACGGGGGTGTGCATGGCTGACGACAAGCCGGTCGAGTTCCGGCATCGCGACGAACTGGTGGCGCTCGGGGCGACGGATCGGCAGATCCGCGTCTGGCAGCAGAAGAACAGAATGACCCGCGTGTGGCGTGGTGCCTACCACCTCGGTGGGCGATTGCCGCCGTGGGAGGAGTTGCGGCTCAGCGCGATCGCCGCCGCGCAGAGATCGAGCGACGCGACGGTGCTCAGTCACGAGGCAGCGGCCGCGGTGCACGGGATGGCGACACTGAACTCCGATTGGAAGACAGTCGATTTCACGTGTGACGGCGTGCGCGGCGGAACGAAGCGGGGGCGACGCAGACTGCACGTCCGGCGATTGGACGCGGAGGACGTCGTGGTGGTCGACGGGGTGACGGTGACGTCGATCGCGCGCACTGCGCTCGACCTCGCTCTGGCCGGCGACTTCGTGGCGGCGGTCTGTGCGCTGGACGCGGCGTTGCGGATGGGGGTCGTGCAGGAGGATCTGGAGGCGGCGATAGCGAGGCTGGGCCGGCGTCAGGGGATCGCGAATCTGCTTGCGGCGCTGGAGGAGGCGTCGCCGCTGTCGGAATCCGTCGGCGAGTCCCGCAGTCGAGCGCTGATGCTCAAGTGGCCCGAGATCCCGCGCCCGGAGCTGCAGCGGGAGCTCTTCAACGAAGCGGGCGCTCTAGAGGCGCGGGTCGACTTCCTGTGGGCCGAGCGCGTGGTCGGCGAGTTCGACGGGAAGGGTAAGCAGGAGGGCGGCTTCACCTCGGAGCAGCGGATCCAACGCGACAGTCTGCTGATGAGCCGGAACCTGTACCCGACGCACTGGGACTGGGATGACTGCGAGGAGCCGGATCGACTTCGGAACAAGCTCCACGACGCCCTCAGGCCCTTCGGCCTGCTGCTCGACGGATCCTGCCGCTATCGGTCTTGACTCTGCATAACGCTGCAGCGTTATGCAGAGTCAAGACTGATCGGTGGACCGCGGTCCGCCCCGGAGGACGGCTGCTGGAGGGCGGCACCGTCGGGCTTGCGCGGGTGAGACGGCGCCCGAGCCGGAGGGACGGCACCGTCGGGCCCGCGCGGGGTGAGCCGGCGGCGCGCCCCTCAGTCGTCGCTGAAGTGCTTGATCAGCGCGGCTGCGCCGCCGATGGCGACGCCGACGCCGATGGCGGTGGGGACGCCGATCTTGGCGGCCTTGCGGCCGGTGCGGTAGTCGCGGATCTCCCAGCCGCGCACCCGCGCGACATCGCGCAGGTCGGAATCCGGGTTGATGGCGACGGCGGTGCCGACCAGGGAGAGCATCGGCACGTCGTTGTGGGAATCGCTGTAGGCGGTGCAGCGCTTGAGGTTCAGGCCCTCGCGGATCGCCAGCGAGCGCACGGCGTGGGCCTTGCCGAGGCCGTGCAGGATGTCGCCGACGAGCTTGCCGGTGAAGATCCCGTCCTGCGACTCCGCCACGGTGCCGAGCGCGCCCGTCAGCCCCAGCCGGTCCGCGATCGTCTGCGCCAGCTCGACCGGGGTGGCGGTGACCAGCCAGACCTGCTGGCCGGCATCGAGGTGCATCTGTGCCAGCGCGCGGGTGCCGGGCCAGATCTTGTCGGCGATGATCTCGTCGTAGATCTCCTCGCCGACCGCCTTGAGCTCCTCCGTGGAGCGGCCGGCGATGAAGGACAGCGCCTTCTCCCGCCCCGCGGCCACGTCCTCACTGTTCTCCTTGCCGGTGAGGCGGAACTTGGCCTGCGCCCACACGGCCGACGCGAGGTCGGAGTAGCTGAAGTAGTTGCGCGCGGCCAGGCCACGGGCGAAGTGCACGATCGACGCGCCCTGAACCATCGTGTTGTCGACGTCGAAGAAGGCGGCGGCCGTGAGATCCGGCGGCACCGCACCGTCCTCGCGGCCCTCCTTCTCGAGCAGCAGCGAGTGTGCGGCATCGGCGCTCGCTTCGCCCGCCGCACTCTGCCGACGTTCGTCAGCGCTGGCCTGGTCGGACAAGGGCACCTCCCGCGTTGCGTGGTCTCGTCCAACCTTATATCCCGCGGGCCTGGGGTGCGGGCAGGCCCGGGAAGGCGGCCCGGATCGGTGCCACCGCGCTCCGCACCCGGCACACTGAGCACATGGCTGTCATCACACTCCTCACCCGCGAGGGCTGCGGCATGTGCGCCCGCGCGCACGACGAGCTCACCGCGCTCCGCGCCGAGGTGGCCTTCGACTACGAGCAGGTGGACGTCGACGCGCCCGGCAACACCGAGCTGCGCGGCGAGTTCGGCGACATGCTGCCGGTGGTCCTGCTCGACGGCGCCATGCACAGCTATTGGGACGTCGACGTCGTAGGGCTGCGCTCGGAACTCGGCCCCTGAGTGGTCCGCGGCGGGTCGAAGCGGACGTCGCGCGCCTGCGAGCCGATATCCTGGGCGCAGCGACCCGTGCGGACGACCCCGCGTCACCTGCACGGGTGAGGTCGGGCTGGGCGCGTTTTCCCATTTCAGGGGATGCGGGGTACCGTGCCTGTACGGGAAACTACCGACTGTAGTCGCCCGCAGAAGATCTTCGAAGGAGCAGCGAGGGTGTCGATTCTGCTGTTCGGCGCGTCGCACCGCAGCGCGCCGGT
Organism: Tsukamurella sp. NPDC003166; assembly: GCF_040611135.1. NCBI lineage: Bacteria > Bacillati > Actinomycetota > Actinomycetes > Mycobacteriales > Tsukamurellaceae > Tsukamurella > Tsukamurella sp. NPDC003166. The sequence goes on along the minus strand of NZ_JBEXNL010000014.1, from coordinate 99,642 downwards.
GTCGGTGCTGGAGAAACTGGCCATCACCGAGACCGATCGTCCCAAGGTGCTGGCGCAGCTCATGGAGTCGCCGCACATCGACGAGGTCATGGTGGTCACCACCTGCAACCGCATCGAGATCTACGCCGTCGTCGAGGCCTTCCACCCTGCGCTGGAAGCCGTCTCCGATGTGCTGTCCGCCCGGTCGGGTCTCACCATCAACGAGCTCAGCAAGCACGCCTTCGTCCGCTACTCCGAGGCCGCGGTCCAGCACCTGTTCTCGGTGGCCAGCGGCCTCGACTCGATGGTCGTCGGCGAGCAGCAGATCCTCGGCCAGATCCGCGGCGCGTACGCCGCGTCCGACGAGAACCAGGTCGCCGGCCGCGTCGTCCACGACCTCGCACAGCGCGCGCTGCACGTCGGCAAGCGCGTGCACACCGATACCGGTATCGACAAGGCCGGCGCGTCCGTGGTCTCCGTGGCGCTCGACCGTGCGCAGGCGGTCCTCGACGCACAGGGCGGCTCGCTGCGGCGCGCCGTCGTGGTCGGCGCCGGCGCCATGGGCGGCCTGTCGATCGCGCACCTGGCGCGCGCCGGGGTCGGCGACGTCACCGTCGCCAACCGCACGGAGGACAAGGCCGCTCGCCTCGCGCAGGCGGCCCTCGACGCCGGGGTCGACGGTGCGCGGTCCGTCCCGATGGAGGGCATCGTCGGCGCGCTCGCCGACGCCGACGTGCTCATCGCCTGCACCGGAGCCGTCGGCAGCGTGGTGAGTCTCGCGGACGTGCACTCCGCGCTCGCGCAGCGCACCGTCGACAGCGATCTCGTGGTCTGCGACCTGGGCCTGCCCCGCGACGTGGACCCCGCGGTCGTCGGCCTGCCGGGCGTCACCGTGATCGACATCGACGCGCTCTCCCGCGAGCCGGGCACGCAGGCCGCCGAGGAGGACGCCGAGAAGGCGCGCGGCATCGTCTCCGGCGAACTGGCCGAGTACCTGTCGGCCCAGCGCTCCGCCGAGGTCACCCCGACGGTGACGGCGCTGCGCCGCCGCGCCGCCGAGGTGGTGGAAGCCGAACTGCTGCGCCTCGACTCGCGACTTCCGGGCCTGGAGGGCACGGACCGGGACGAGGTGGCGCAGACGGTGCGTCGCGTCGTCGACAAGCTCCTGCACGCCCCGACGGTGCGCGTCAAGCAGCTCGCGGCGACGCCGGGCGGCGACTCCTACGCGCAGGCGCTGCGCGAGCTCTTCGAACTCAAGCCGGGCGCCACGGGCGTCGTCTCAGCAACCGAAGGATCCGACGACCGAAGTGTCTGACGTGACCACACTGCCCAGCCCCATCCGCATCGGCACCCGCGGCTCGCTGCTCGCGACCACGCAGGCCGGCACCGTGCGCGACGCGCTGATCGACGCCGGGCACCCGGCCGAGCTGGTGATCGTGCAGACGCCGGGCGATCTGAGTTCCGACCCGGTCGAGAAGATCGGCGTCGGCGTGTTCACGAGCGCGCTGCGCGACGCGCTGGCCGCCGGCGAGGTCGACGTGGCCGTGCACTCGTACAAGGACCTGCCCACGGCTCCGGACGAGCGGCTCTCGCTGGCCGCCGTGCCGCCCCGGGAGGACTCCCGCGACGCCCTGGTGGCACGCGACGGGCTGGTGCTCGGTGAGCTGCCGGCCGGCTCCGTGGTGGGAACTTCGAGCCCACGGCGAGCCACACAGCTTACTGCACTGGGTCTGGGTTTGGAAATCCGCCCCCTACGAGGCAACCTTGACTCTCGGTTACGCAAAGTAGCGGACGGTGAACTCGACGCGATCGTGGTCGCCCTCGCCGGACTCAAGCGGATCGGTCGCCACAACGAGGTGACGGAAGCGCTCGACCCGGTGCAGATGTTGCCCGCGCCCGCTCAGGGCGCACTCGCGGTGGAGTGCCGACGCGACGATGCGGAACTGCATTCCGTGCTCTCCGGCCTGGACGATCCGGTCACGCGCGCGGCGGTCTCCGCCGAACGCGCCCTCCTCGCCGAGCTGGAAGCCGGGTGTACCGCGCCTGTCGGTGCGATCGCGGAGGTCGTCGAGTCCCTCGACGACGACGGTCGGATCTTCGAGGAGCTGTCGTTGCGGGGCGTCGCCCTCGCGGCGGACGGCTCCGACTCGGTCCGGGCCTCCGTGGTCGGTCCGGTGGGCGACGCCGACGCGTTGGGCATCGCGCTGGCACGGGAGCTGCTCGACCTGGGCGCACGCGACCTGCTCGCGTAGCACCCGCAACTACTGGGAGCCGATACATGAGCCGCATTGCACAGACCGCGAAGGCCGACACGGCAGCCGACACCGACGCGGTGTCCACCCGCGCAGCCGCGAAGGCGAACAAGCCGGCCCGGGGCCGCGCGACGGCGCCGGGGCGCATCACCTTCGTGGGTTCCGGCCCGGGTGATCCGGGACTGCTCACCTTGCGTGCAGAGCAGACTATCGCGGGCGCCCGGACGGTCTTCACCGACCCCGACGTTCCGCAGACCGTGCTCGACATGGTGGGCACGGCGCTGCCGGTCGAGCCGATCGACACCGAGGAGGACGGCGCCGACGCGGCGGCCGCCACCGCGTCGAAGGGGCGCAAGAGCGAGCCCGCGTTCCGCAACCCCGCCTCCGTCGCGCCCGCGCTCGGCGAGCCGGCCGAGGTGGCCAAGACGCTGCTCGCGCAGGCCCGCCACGGGCACGACGTCGTGCGCCTCGTCGCCGGCGACCCGCTGTCCTCGGACGCCGTGTTGGCCGAGGTCAACGCCGTCGCCCGGACGCAGATCGCCTTCGAGATCATCCCGGGCCTCGCGCCTGCGACCGCCGTCCCCACCTACGCCGGCATGGCGCTGGGCTCGGCGCACACCGAGGCCGACGTGCGCGGCGAGGTCGACTGGGCGGCGCTGGCCGCGGCACCGTCGCCCCTGGTCCTGAGCGCGACGGCCGAGCACCTCGCCGACACCGCCTCCGCGCTGGTCGAGAACGGCCTCGCGCCGCAGACCCCGGTCGCCGTCACCGCGCAGGGTTCCACCTGCAAGCAGAAGACCGTCGAGGCGACCCTCGCGACGCTCAACGAGGCCGGCGCCGGGCTGCCGGGCCCGCTCGTGGTCACCGTCGGCAAGGTCGTGGGCCAGCGGAGCAAGCTCTCGTGGTGGGAGTCGCGCGCGCTGTACGGCTGGACCGTGCTCGTGCCCCGCACCAAGGACCAGGCCGCCGAGATGTCGAACCGGCTCCGCAGCCACGGCTCCATCCCGATGGAGGTGCCGACCATCGCGGTCGAGCCGCCCCGTAGTCCCGCGCAGATGGAGCGGGCGGTCAAGGGCCTCGTCGACGGCCGCTACCAGTGGGTCGTCTTCACCTCCACGAACGCCGTGCGCGCCGTGTGGGAGAAGTTCATCGAGTTCGGCCTCGACGCCCGCGCCTTCTCCGGCGTGAAGATCGCCTGCGTCGGCGAGCAGACCGCCGCGAAGGTCCGCGCCTTCGGCATCGAGCCGGAGCTGATCCCCACCGGCGAGCAGTCCAGCCTGGGCATGCTCGAGGTCTTCCCGCCCTTCGACGACGTCTTCGACCCGGTCAACCGGGTCCTGCTGCCCCGCGCCGACATCGCCACCGAGACCCTCGCCGAGGGCCTGCGCGACCGCGGCTGGGAGATCGACGACGTGACCGCGTACCGCACGGTGCGCGCCGCGCCGCCGCCCGCCTCGACCCGCGAGATGATCAAGACCGGCGACTTCGACGCGGTCTGCTTCACCTCGAGCTCGACGGTGCGCAACCTGGTCGGCATCGCCGGCAAGCCGCACACCCGCACGATCGTCGCGTGCATCGGCCCCAAGACGGCCGAGACCGCGATCGAGTTCGGCCTGCGGGTGGACGTGCAGCCGGAGACCGCGTCGGTCGAGGACCTCGTCGAGGCCCTGGCCGCGCACGCCTCCCGGCTCCGCGCGGAGGGCGCCCTGCCCCCGCCGCGGAAGAAGCCGCGCCGCTCGCGGTCCTGACGGCGGTGTCGATGCGGCCCGCTCGCTCCGCTCCCGGCGCCGTCCGTAGGCTGGAGCCATGAGTTTTCCGCAGGTGCGGCCGCGCAGGCTGCGCACCACGCCCGCCGTCCGGCGGCTCGTCGCCGAGGTCTCGGTGGAGCCGCGGCAGCTCGTGCTGCCGATGTTCGTGCGCGACGGGATCGACGCGCCGGCGCCGATCTCGTCGATGCCGGGCGTCGTCCAGCACACCGTCGACTCGCTGCGTGCCGCGGCCGACGAGGCGGTCCGGGCCGGGGTCGGCGGGATCATGCTGTTCGGGGTCCCCGACGATGCGGACAAGGACGCCGAGGGCAGCGTCGCCTGGCAGCCCGACGGGGTGCTCAACCGGGGCCTGCGCGCGCTGCGCGAGGACCTCGGCGACGCCACGGTCGTCATGGCCGACACGTGCTTGGACGAGTTCACCGCGCACGGTCACTGCGGGGTGCTCGACGGTGCCGGGCGCGTCGACAACGACGCCACCCTGGAGCGCTACGCGCTGATGGCGGTCGCGCAGGCCGACGCCGGGGCGCACATGCTGGGCCCGTCGGGGATGATGGACGGCCAGATCGGCGTGATCCGCTCCGCGTTGGATTCCGCGGGCCACCAGGACGTCTCGATCCTCGCCTACACCGCGAAGTACGCCTCGCCCTTCTACGGTCCGTTCCGCGAGGCCGTCGGGTCGTCGCTGGTCGGGGACCGCCGGACGTACCAGCAGGACGCGGCGAACCGTCGGGAGTCGTTGCGCGAGTTGGAGCTCGATCTCGCCGAGGGCGCCGACCTGGTGATGGTCAAGCCCGCGATGAGTTACCTGGACGTGCTGGCCGACGTGGCCGCCGCCTCGCCGGTTCCCGTTGCGGCGTACCAGATCTCGGGGGAGTACTCGATGATCACCGCGGCCGCGCAGAACGGCTGGATCGACCGCGACGCCGCGATCCGCGAGTCGCTGCTGTCGATCCGTCGGGCCGGTGCGGACATCGTCCTGACCTACTGGGCCACCGAGGCCGCCGGGTGGATCGCGCGGGGGCGGTGGTGAGCGGCATGCAGCACCAGGGTCCCGTCTGGCCCGGTCCCGGGCCGCAGCCGCCCACGTGGCCCGCGCCGCCGCCCGCGCCCAAGCCGGCGCGCGGCCCCCGGCCCGACGATGTGAAGCTGTCCGTGCAGCTGTGGATCTTCGTGATCCTCGCGTCGGTGGTCTCGTCCGTGGCGACGGCGGTCGCGAGCCGCGGCTCCGATGCGTTGCGCGAGGAGTTCGCGGCGATGCAGCGGGGCGAGGGCACCCTCGCGAAGATCAACCGCGAGCAGTACAAGACCTTCGAGCAGTTCGACGCCAGCGTGTTCCTGTTCGCGCTCGTGGCAGTCGCGTTCGGCGTGATCGTCGTCGGCCTGCTCGTGTTCTTCCTGTGGCGGGGCCAGGGGTGGTCCCGCGTGGTGCTGCAGTTCGTCGCGGCGTTCGTGCTCGTGCAGGGCGTGCTGGGGTTCTTCTCGGGCGAGGGGGAGATCGCGGTGCCGGCGATCCTGGCGGCGATCGCCGTGGTCGGCGCGATGATCACGGCGAACAGCCGGGACGCGCTCGAGTACTTCAATCCGGGCTCGATCGCGGGGGCGCGCCGGTGAGCGACGCCGTCCCCCTGTACGCCGAGCGCGGCCTCTCCCGTGCCTGGCTGCTGCTGGTCCCACTGGCGACGGTCGCGATGATCGTGACCCAGTGGCTGCTCGCCGGGCGCACCTCGGAGTGGTGGATCTGGCTGCTGCTGGGCCTGGCCACGCAGGGCTTCGTGTGGCTGCAGGTGACCGCCGGCCGCACCCACGTGTCCGTCGAGCTGACGGAACACGAGCTGCGGTGCGGCGAGGAGGGCCTCCCCGTCGCCGAGATCGGGCGGATCCTCCCCGGGAAGGCTCCGGACCACCCGAAGAAGGCCGCGCCGGAGGATTTTCCCGCGTGGACCTCGGCCCGGCCGATGGGCCGCCTCAGCCAGATCCCGCGCCGCAGGTACGGCGTGGGTCTGCAGCTCACGGACGGTTCGACGGTGCAGGCCTGGGCCCGCAACGATTACGCGCTGCGCGCGTCCCTCGAGCCCCTGCTCACGAAGGCGGGATGAGCCCGCAGGCGGCCCGGCTGATCTGATCGGCCGCCCGGTCGACGGGGCCGCGCGGTCCCAGCAGGTGGCTGACGGTCAGGCGGACGAAGACCTCGACGGCACCGTCGGGCACCCGGGCGGGGAGTGCCTGCGCGACCGCGGCGACGGCCCGGTCGAGCACGGCCGACGGGTCCGTGGTGAGCAGCGGGAGCAGGTCGGCATCGCCGCGGTCACCGGCGAGGATGGACTTGAGCAGCGCGTTGTCCGCGCCGTACTCGAGTGCGAAGGTCGCGGCCGCCGCCAAGCCCGCGCGGAGGTCGCCGGGGTGCTCGCCGAGCCGGGCGACGACGCCGGCGAGGTAGTCGTCCGTCTCCCGCGCGATGAGCGCGCGGGCCACCTCGTCACGGGCGCCGACCGCCTTGTAGAGCGCCGTGCGGCTGACCCCGACCCGTTTGGCGATGAGCGACATGTTCACCGCGCCCCAGCCCTCGTCGTGGACCAGGTCACGGGTGGCGTCCAGTGCGCGGTCGCGCAGTAACTGCTTGACCTCGACCTGAAAGCTCGCGGGGGCGCTCATGCCGACAGCGTACATCCTGGCTCACTCTGTACGCATGGTTGACAGATGGGCACGATGTGTAATCAAATGGAACACGACAGTGATTCATGTCACCCGGCGACCGCCCCGCCGGGGGGACCGAAGGAGAACGCCATGTCCAGCTCAGCCACCCCCGCGCCCGCCGGTACCACCGACTACGACGTGCTCGTCATCGGATCCGGCTTCGGCGGATCCGTCACCGCCCTGCGCCTCACGGAGAAGGGCTACCGCGTCGGCGTGCTCGAGGCGGGCAGGCGGTTCGCCGACGAGGACTTCGCCAAGACCAGCTGGGACCTGCGTCGATTCGTCTGGATGCCGGCGCTCGGCCTGTACGGCATTCAGCGGATCCACATGCTGCGCGACTGCCTGATCCTGGCCGGGGCCGGCGTGGGCGGCGGGTCGCTGAACTACGCCAACACGTTGTACAAGCCCCCCGCCTCGTTCTTCGAGGACGATCAGTGGGCGGGTATCACCGACTGGTTCGACGAGCTCTCGCCGTACTACGACCAGGGGCGCCGCATGCTCGGCGTGGTCCAGAACCCGCACATGACGCCGGCCGACGAGATCGTCAAGCAGGTCGCCGACGACATGGGTGCGGGCGAGACCTTCATCCAGACCCCCGTGGGGGTGTACTTCGGGGAGCCCGGCAAGACCGTTCCGGATCCCTTCTTCGGCGGCGCCGGCCCCGATCGCACCGGCTGCATCGAGTGCGGCGAGTGCATGACCGGCTGCCGGTGGGGCGCCAAGAACACGCTGGTCAAGAACTACCTCGGGCTCGCCGAGCGGGCGGGCGCACAGGTGCACCCGCTGACGACGGTGACCGACGTGACCCAGCTGGTCGACGGGACCTGGGCGGTGTCGACGGTGCGTTCCGGTGCGAAGGTGCGCAAGCGTCGGCGCACGTACACGGCGCAGCACGTCGTCTTCGCGGCCGGCACCTGGGGCACGCAGCAGCTGCTGCACCGGTTGCGCGACACCGGCGCGCTGCCCGAGCTCTCGGATCAGGTCGGCGTGCTCACCCGCACGAACTCCGAGTCCATCCTGTCCGCGGTCCGGATGACCGTGGACAAGGAGCTCGACCTCACGCGCGGCGTCGCGATCACCAGCTCCTTCCATCCGAGCAGCGACACCCACGTCGAGCCGGTCCGTTACGGCAAGGGCTCGAACGCGATGGGCATGCTGCAGACGCTGATGACCGACGGTGGCGGTCGCGTGCCGCGCTGGCTGAAGTTCCTCGGCACCGTCGTGCGGCACCCGCTCGAGTTCCTGCGCGTCCTGTTCGTGAACGGGTGGAGCGAGCGGACGATCATCGCGCTCGTCATGCAGAACCTGGACAACTCGATCACCACGTTCACCAAGCGCGGCCTGTTCGGCCGGAAGATGTCCTCGCGCCAGGGCCACGGGGAGCCGAACCCCACGTGGATCCCGTTGGGCAACGAGGCGACCCGACGGATCGCCGACAAGATCGACGGTGCCGCCGCCGGTACCTGGGGCGAGGTCTTCAACATCCCCATGACCGCGCACTTCCTCGGCGGATGCGCCATCGGCGCGGACCGGTCCACCGGCGTCATCGACGCCTACCACCGCGTGTACGGCTACCCGACGCTGAGCGTCGTCGACGGCTCCGCCGTGTCCGCGAACCTGGGCGTGAACCCGTCGCTGACCATCACGGCGCAGGCCGAGCGGGCGGCGGCGCTCTGGCCCAACAAGGGAGAGGTGGACACCCGCGCGCCGCAGGGCGAGCCCTACCGCCGCATCGCGCCCGTCGCGCCTCGGCAGCCCGTCGTACCCGCGAGCGCGCCCGGTGCCCTGCGGCTGCCGATCGTCGAGATCCGGCGGGGCGAGCAGGTCATCGGCTAGCGACTACGGCCGCCAGGCGGGGTGGGTGTCGCCGCGGAGCGCGGCGAGGCCGCGATGCACGCGCTCGGTCTGCCGGACGGACATCGGCGGTAGCGCGCTCGGCTCGAACCAGGCGATCTCCAACGATTCGTCGTCGGCGACGTGCGCCTCGCCGGAGACGTGCCGGCACAGGAACAGGATCGTGAGGTACTGCGCCGCATCGCCGTTCGGGTAGCGAACCGGCTCGTCGGTGCGCAGCGCCAGCAGGTCGAGTACCTCCGCCTCGACCCCCGCCTCCTCCCGGATCTCCCGGACGATCGCCTCGGCCGGCTGCTCGCCGGGCTCGAGGATGCCGGCGATCGACGCCCACTCGCCGGTGTCGGCGCGGCGGCCCAGCAGGACCTCGCCCGCCTCGTTGACCACCACCGCGGCGACACCGGGCAACCACAGCAGATCGGTGCCGATCTTCTCGCGGATGCTGCGGACGTACTCGGGAATGGGCATGCTTGTCAGCGTACGTAACGATCCGATCGGGAGGGTGTCGTGCTGCAGGAGCTGCTTGAGCGGGAGGTTGCCCAAGGGCCGCTTCCGGGCGCCGTGGCCGCGTTCGGCGATCCGACCGACCTGGAGGTGGCCGTCGCCGGCGAGCGGGCGCCGGGCGTCGCGATGACCCGGGACACCGTCTTCCGCATCGCCTCGATCGGCAAGCCGATCCTCGCCGCCGCCGCTCTCGTGCACGTCGAGCGCGGCACCGTCGGCCTCGACGATCCGGTGGCGCGGTGGCTGCCGGAGCTGGCCGAGCCCCGCGTCCTGCGCGACCCGAGCGGCCCGCTCGGCGACACCGTGCCCGCCGTCCGGCCGATCACCGTACGGCACCTGCTGTCCTTCTCTGCGGGGCTCGGCATGATCTCCGACTTCTCCGCGCCGCTGATGGCAGCCCTGTTCGGCGACCTGCACCAGGGGCCGGCGGACCCGCTCGGCACCCCGCCGCCCGACGAGTGGCTCGCCCGCGCCGCGCGGATCCCGCTCGCGCACCAGCCGGGGGAGGGGTGGACCTACAACACGGGCGCGGACATCCTCGGCGTGCTGCTCGCCCGGGCGGCCGGCGGCCCGCTGGGGGAGGTGCTCGACGATGCTGTGCTGACGCCGCTCGGCATGTCCGACACCGCCTTCCGGGCCTCCGATGCGATGCGCCCGCGCCTCGGCGATGCCGTGATGAACGGTCCGGGCGGGCTCGAGGTCGTCGACCCGGCCGACGGTGCCTTCGTCCCGCCGCCGGTCTTCGAATCCGGCGCCGGCGGCCTGCTGTCGACGCTGGACGATCTGCTCCGGTTCGGCCGGATGCTCCGCGGCGGAGGCGAGCTCGACGGTGTCCGCGTGCTCGGCGCCGAGTCCGTGGCGGCGATGACGGCCGTGCAGGTCCCGCCGCAGCCGGGCGATGTCTTCCTCGACGGCGCGGCGTGGGGCTACGGCGGGGCGGTCGACGTGGACCGCGCCCATCCGTGGAGCGTCCCCGGCCGGTACGGCTGGGTCGGCGGCTCGGGGACGGCGCTCTATTTCTACCCGGATACGGGGCGGGTGGCCGTGTGGCTCGGGCAGCTGCAGCTGGCGGGGCCGTCCGAGTTCGGCGCCATCGGGCGCTTCCTGACGGCCGCGACGGCGTGATGCCCGCACTGGCGGAAAATACCCCTGGGGGGTATCGTGGGTGGGACGGTGCGCCGGATCATGAGAGGTCGCAGGCCCGTCCGAGATGAGGAGTGGAAGATGGCAGTGGAGAACACCTACACCGTGACCGGGATGACCTGCGGGCACTGTGCGGCATCGGTCCGCGAGGAGATCTCGGAGATCGGCGGCGTCACGAACGTGGACGTGAACGTCGAGACGGGCGCCGTCACCGTCGCCAGCGACGCCGAGCTGACCCGCGATGCCGTCGAGGCCGCGGTGAAGGAAGCCGGTTACACGCTGGTGTGACCTCGACCGGTTACGGTTGGGGCATGTCTGAGCAGGGTTTCGGGGATTTCGAGTTCGAGCGCAAGTTCTTCGTGCGCGAGGTCCCCGAGGCCGCTGCGCTCGACCCGGCGCCCACGCTCATCGTGCAGGCGTACCTGTTCGCGGCCGACGGATACGCGGTCCGGGTGCGCGTGCAGGGGCCGGCACCGTCGGAACCGACCGACGATCCCGGTGCGCTCATCGACGCCCTCGCCGACGCGACCACCGGCACGATGGCGGCCAAGGGGCCGGCCGTGAGCGGAACCCGCTACGAGGCCGAGCGCGAGCTCGATGCGCTGGTGGCGGGCCAGATCGTTCGCCGTGCGGAGCACGTGGTGGCAAAGGTGCGCTACTCGATGTGGCTCGGCGAGGACGGCTGGATCGTCGACGACTTCCTCGGCGCCAACGCTCCGCTCGTCATGGCGGAGGTGGAGCGCGGCGGCCCCGTCGTCGACCTCGCGATCCCGGACTTCTGCGCCACCGAGGTGTCCGAGGACGACCGGTTCCGCAACGAGTACCTCGCTCACGTGCCCTTCGGCGGCTGGTCGGATGCCTACACCCGCGAGCTCGCGCTCCTCGGCCCGCGGTTCGTGCACTCCCTCGGTGAGAACCGCCTCGGCGGGGTCTAAGCGATCGACAAGTGCGCCGTTGGCGGGTCCACGTACTCTCCCGATCATGACGAAGGCGATCGGTGCGACGGTCTGTGCGGCGGGTGTCGCGGTGTTGCTCGCGGGGTGTGGCTCGACGACGGGTGGTCAGGCGACCGACGGCAAGGATGACACCGCCACGGTGACGTCCTCAGCTTCTGCGTCGGATCCCGTCCCGCGCGACTTCCCTGCCACGGTGCCTGTGATCGCGGGAAAGTACAAGAAGGGCGTGAGCACCGCCGTCAGCCGGAACCTCACTGTGCTGAACGTGCAACCCGCGGCGTTCGATCAGGCGCAAGCTCTGCTGCTCACCGGCAACTGGGTGGTCGACGTGGACGGTAAGCCCGACGGGACCGAGAAGGGGTGTGCTCGGGCGCAGCGTTTCGAACCGAAGGACGACCCGCGCAAGATCTTCGGGGTGACGCTCTGCGGCCGACCGGTCGGTTCCGGCTACGAAGTCGACTACAAGGTGATCGGGCCGGGCTACATCCCTGCGGACTACGACCGCTGAGTCGGGGGCCGAGCACGCGAACCACTGACCAGTGTGCATCGTGAGGCGATGGGTGCGGATGGATGCGAGGAGTCGTGATGCTGGAATCGGGACAGGAGTTCGCCGGGTACCGGATCGAGCGGATGCTGGGTGCGGGCGGCATGGGCGAGGTCTACGTCGCCCGGCATCCGCGGCTGCCTCGGTCCGATGCGCTGAAGGTCCTGGCGCCGCAGTTCGCCGCCGATCCGCAGTTCCGTGCGCGGTTCGAGCGCGAGGCGGACCTCGCTTCTTCCCTTTCGCACCCGGCGATCGTCAAGGTCTTCGACCGGGGCGAGTTCGAAGGGCGTCTCTGGATCGCCATGGAACTGGTCGACGGGGTCGATTTGTCGTGCAGGCTGCGCGAACAGGGGCGGCTGCCGCCGCAGGAGGTCGGGGAGACCGTCGCTGCAGTGGCAGGGGCCCTCGACTACGCGGCCGGTCGCGGCCTCGTCCATCGGGACGTGAAACCGGCCAACATCCTGCTGAGCTCCGGCGGGCACGTAATGCTCACCGACTTCGGCATCGCGCGGATGGGATCCGAGAGCTCCGACCTGACGGGCACCGGCGTCACCGTCGGCACGCTGAACTACGCCTCGCCTGAACAGCTTCGGGGTGAGCAGTTGGACGGTAGGTCCGACCAGTACTCCCTCGCGTGCACCGCGTACCAGCTCCTGGCCGGGGAAGCGCCGTTCCAGAACAGCAACGCCGCCATTGTGATCGGGTCGCACCTGACGGCTCCGGCGCCGTCCGTTCGTGCCGCCAGGCCAGACCTTTCGCCGCGGGTCGACGTGGTGTTCGCCCGTGGCATGGCGAAGGATCCGGAAGGCCGGTTCGCGTCCAGCGTCGAGTTCGCAGCTGCGCTCAACGATGCGCTCCGCGACGGCGCGGTACCCGTTCCGCCGACCGTGTCGTCCATTGCGCGGACCACCGCGCGGTCGGTCCCCGAACCCGATGACCCGGAGCGTACGCATGTCCGCGGGCAGCTGCCGGACGGGGCCCCGACCCAACTGCGTGGGCAGCAGCTGGAGGAGCTGTCGCCCCGATCGCGATCCAGAGGCCGTGCAAAGGGGTGGGGTATCGCGGCGGCTGCGGTGGCCGCGCTACTCGTTGTGACCGCGGGCGGATACGCCGGGTATCGCTGGTGGAGGCCGGCCGATCCGGCTCAGGGGCTGACGCGTACTCCTACAGCGGAGGCAGCCGCGCTTCCACGTACCTCGGTGTCGTCTCTGCTGCCGTCGTTGGAACGCAAGCCCGATGGTTGGCGGTGGAGGGTTGCGACGGGTCCGACGACATTGACCTTCCTGGCGGCGGACGAGAAGACCGCGGTCTTCCAGGGGGGAACCGCAGACCAACGGCTGGTCGTCGTGGTCGACGCCGCGACCGGCAAGATTCGGCGCTCGCCGATTCCATACGCCGGACCGAACTATCGTTGCGCGGTCCACGCTTCCGTACTCGCTTGCATGGATGCGAGATCGGGCACATTGCTCGACCTGGAAACCGGCGCTCTGACTCGACTGTCTGATGCGAAGGGGCCCGAGGTCGGTTTCCTGGGTGACAACATCGTCACGGTCGGCGCCGCAGGCGACTCGGCCACTGTATATCGTCCCGACGGAACCGTTGCCTGGCGTCTCGAAGGTAAGACGGTGAAGGTGTACCCGAAGGCGGGGATGGCGGTCGCCGTCACCAGCCCGGCCGCTTCGGACCCGTTTGCGAAGGGGCAGATCCGGTTCCTTGCTGCTGACGGCCGCGTCGTCCTGCAGCGCGACGTCGGTCAGAACGATTCTCCCAAAATCAGCGGGTCCGCTAGCGGAGTGCTGTTCACGACAGCGACTGCGTCGGGAGCGCTGCAGGTGGTGGATCGCAACGGAGCGGTGAAGGACGTGGAGGCCGGTTGGAACGCCGCGTACGACGACTGCAATTGTGACTCTCCCGAATCGCCGCTTCCGGTGGTGTACAAGGAAGTCGGTGGAAGTCTCGTCCTCGGTACCGTCAATCCTGCTACAGGGAACGTCCTGTGGGCGCGAAATGCGTTCGAGGTCAAGGGTGGCTCGCGGACCATCACTCTCCGCGTCTTCGGCGCGGCGACCAACGTGGTCGCGATGCGCGACTACTCCGCCGGCGGCTCGACGGGTTCGCAGTCCGTGATGTTCGACGCATACACCGGCGCCGGGGGCTCGCTATTTCTGGGTGCGGCTACAGACTTCGTCGGCACCGATGGGCAGCGCGCACTTACTACCGGTAACGGTTGGTTCGGAATGACACCAGTAGGGCCCGTGGGACTGCAAGAGTGGCGGGTGAGTTCGGACGGCGGCAGCGGGCTCGCTCGCGCCGGAGGCGGCGGTCTGTACTTCGGCAACGGTCGGGTGCTCTGACTCCGGCTGCTGTGACCCGAATCTCCTACCCCGGACGGTTGACGGACGCTGTAATAACGCTGTTAACTTAACGACGTTATTACAACTCTCCCGGAGGTCGGACGATGATCGACGCACTCACGCGGCTGGTCGCGCGGCGCGCCACGGCGGTGCTCCTGCTCGCGGTGATCCTGCTGGCGGGGCTCGGCCTCGCCGGCGCCGGCGTCGCCGACAAGCTGCAGGCCGGCGGCTACGTGGACCCGCAGGCCGAGGCCATGCAAACCTACAACCACATGGCCGACGACTTCCACCGCGGCGGCCTCCCGCTCGTGCTCGCGGTGTCCGTGCCCGAGGGGCAGGAGGGCCCGGCGTCCGCCTACGGCCGTGACCTGGTCGACCGGCTCAAGGGCGACGGACGGGTCGAGAGCGTGGTCGACGGCTTCTCCGCGCCCACCCCGATGCTGCTCAGCGAGAACAAGCGCACGGTGCTCATCGTGGCGTCCATCGCCGGTGGGGAGTCGCAGGCGCCGCTCAACGCGAAGGCCATCGTCGAGAAGCTGCCCGGGGCGCCGTCGCCCGTCACGATGATGCCCGGCGGTCAGGCCTACAGCTACGCGCAGATCAACGACCAGTCGTCGAAGGACCTGCTCGTCGCCGAGGCGGTCGCCATCCCGATCACCTTCCTCGTGCTCGTGTGGGTGTTCGGCGGGCTGGTGGCGGCCGCGATCCCGGTCCTCATCGGCATCGCCGCGATCATCGCGACCACCGGCATCCTGCGTGCGTTCACGGCGATCACCGACGTGTCGATCTTCGCGCTCAACCTCACCACCGCGATGGGGCTGGCGCTCGCGATCGACTACACGCTCCTCGTCCTCAGTCGCTACCGGGAGGAGGTGGCCGCGGGTGGTGACCGGCGGGAAGCGCTGCGCCGCACCATGAACACCGCCGGGCGCACGGTGATCTTCTCCGCCGTGATCGTGGGCCTCTCGCTGGCCGCGATGGCGATCTTCCCGATGTACTTCCTACGCTCGTTCGCGTACGCGGGTGTGGCGGTGGTGGTCTTCGCGGCCCTCGCCACGCTCGTCCTCACGCCCGCGATCCTCACCGTCCTCGGCGACCGGGTGGACGCGTGGAAGATCGGCCGGCGCGGCCCCGAACCCGACCCGCACGACAGCCTCTTCTACCGGTTCACCCGCGGCGTGCTGCGGCGCGCCGTGCCGGTCGGGCTGGCGCTGATCGCGCTCCTGCTCGTGCTCGGAAGCCCCTTCCTCAGTATCCATTTCGGCTTCCCCGACGACCGCGTGCTCCCGGCCTCGGCATCCTCGCATCAGGTGGGCGACACCATCCGCACGGACTTCGCGGAGGACGCCTCGGGTCAGGTCAGCGTGGTCCTCACCGAGAAGGTCGACGACGGTGCCGTCGCCGACTACGCCACGCGCCTCTCGACCGTCGAGTCGACGGGCACCGTCGTCTCCTCGACCGGGACGTACCTCGGCGGGCATCGGATCGCCGACGGTGACCCGACCTCCCGGGCATCGAACGGCACCGTCCTGGTGACGGTTTCGTCGAAACTCGACCCGCTGACCAACGCCGCGTCGGACCAGCTCGACCGGCTGCGCGAGGTGCGCGCGCCCGCGCCGGCGTCCTTCGGCGGGTCGGCCCAGCTGAACCGCGACTCGGTCCAGTCGATCCTCGACACCCTGCCCACCGTGCTGATCGTCATCGCGGCGACCACTTTCATCCTGCTGTTCCTGCTCACCGGCAGCCTCGTGCTTCCGCTGAAGGCCCTGGTGATGAACGTGATCTCACTGTCCGCGGTGTTCGGAGCGCTCGTGGCGATCTTCCAGTGGGGCTGGCTCGGCGGCCTGGACACCACGGTGACCGGCGCGATCATCGCCAACATGCCCGTGCTGATGTTCTGCATCGCGTTCGGCCTGTCGATGGACTACGAGGTGTTCCTGCTGTCCCGGATCAAGGAGTTCTGGGACCACTCGCCGACGCACGACCGCGCCGCCAACGACGAGGCCGTGGCGATGGGCATCGCCCGCACCGGCCGGGTGATCACCGCCGCGGCACTGCTGATGGCGATCGTGTTCGCGGCCATCGGATTCGCGGGCGTGTCGTTCATGAAGATGTTCGGGGTGGGCATGATGATCGCGGTTCTGTTGGACGCCACCCTGATCCGCATGCTGTTGGTGCCCGCGTTCATGCGGGTGGCGGGCACGTGGAACTGGTGGGCGCCCGCCCCGCTGAAGCGCCTGTACGACCGCGTCGGTCTGCGAGAAGCGTAGGCATCATGGCGCAGGAGCGACGGCGACGCAGCAAACGCGGGGACGGTGACCGTCTCGGTGCCGACATCCTCGACGCCGCAACGGAACTGCTCGTCGAGACCGGCAGTGCGGAGGCGGTGTCGATCCGCGGGGTGGCGCAGCGCGTCGGCGTCACACCGCCGTCGATCTACCTGCACTACGCGGACAAGAACGCGCTCCTCACCGCGGTGGTCGCGCGGTACCTCGGCCAGCTCGACGACGCCCTCACCGAGGCGGAGGCGGCCGCACCGACCCCGCTGGATGCGGCGCGCGCACAGGGGTTGGCGTACGTGCGGTTCGCGCTGCGGACGCCGGAGCTCTACCGGTTGGCCGCGATGACCCCGTCGGATTCCGCCTCGGACGTCGACGTGGTGCTGAACGCGGCCGCGTTCACCCACCTGGAACAGAACGTGCGTGACCTGCAGGCCGAGGGCTACTACCCACCGGGCGACCCACAGCCCATCGCACTGCGGATGCTCGCGGTCGTGCACGGCGTCGCCTCGCTCCTGGTGGCGAAACCCTTCTTGCCGTGGGGTGATCCGCTGGACTACGCCGACCGCGTGATCAGCGGTGCGTGCCTCGGGATCGCGCTGACCGCAGGCATGTCCGAGCTGCCCGACGGTGCCGAGGCCCTTCGCCTGGTTCGGGCGCTGCGCGAACGCTGAACGGACCCCTGGGCGACCGGCTGCTCGGATCAGGCTGACCGCAACCGTTCCGTCCCGGCGGCCGGTACCGCACCGTGTTCCTCACATCGTGAGGAGGACAGATGATCGAGGTGCAGGGCCTCACCAAGACCTACGGGTCGGGAGCCACGGCCACGCCGGTGCTGCGGGACGTGGGCTTCACCGTGGCCGCCGGTGAGATCTTCGCCGTCGTCGGCCCCAGCGGCGCCGGCAAGTCGACGCTCGCGCAGTGCCTCAACCTGCTCGAACGTCCGACCAGCGGCACGGTGGTGATCGGCGGGCAGGACCTCACGGCGCTGCCCGAGGGTCAATTGCGGGCGGCGCGTCGCCGCATCGGCACCGTCTTCCAGGCATCGAGCCTGTTGCGCCGGCGCACCGCGGCGGAGAACGTGGCGCTACCGCTTGAGTACCTGGGGGTGACGAAGGGGGAGACGCGGGCGCGGGTCGCCGAATTGCTGGACCGGGTGGGCCTGGCGGACAGGGCCGGCCACTACCCGCACCAGCTGTCCGGCGGTCAACGTCAGCGGGTGGGGATCGCCCGCGCGTTGGCGCTGCGGCCCAAGGTGCTGCTCTCCGACGAGGCCACCTCCGGCCTCGACCCCGAGGCCACTGCGCAGTACCTCGACCTGCTCCGCGACGTGCGTGACGAGCTGGACCTCGCCGTCGTGCTCATCACGCACGAGATGGACACGATCGTCCGCGTCGCCGACAGTGCGGCCCGCCTCGACCAGGGCGTCCTCGCTGAACAGGGCGACCTCGTCGACCTGCTGACGGACCCGGAATCGGTTCTGGGGCAGGCCCTGCGCTCGTCCGGCCCGGCGGCAGCGGCACCGTCGGGCCAGGCGACGGTGCGCCTCACCTACGACACCGCGGTGCCGGCCGACTGGCTCAGCCGCGTCACCCTCGAGACGGGCGCCGCGGTCGCGCTGCTCTCGGCCTCCGTGCAGGCGGTCGCGGGCGTCACCGTCGGGACGGTCACCGTCGGGATCGACGACGGTGACCTCACCCGCGTCCTGGATTCGGCGCGCGCCCTGGGGCTGCGCACCGACGCCGGCGACCGCGAGGCGGTGGCCGCATGACCTACCTCGCCTCCGGGATCACGGTGCCGCTCAGCGACATCCCCGACCTGGTGCTGCCCGCGCTGCGCGACACGGTGATCATGGTCGGCCTCGTCATGGCGATCGTGCTCGTCGTGGGCGTGCCGCTGGGCGCCCTCGTGCACAACCTCGCGCCGGGCGGCCTGCTCGCGAGACCCGCTCTGCACCAGCCTCTCACCTGGGTGATCAGCATCGGGCGGTCGCTGCCCTTCCTGGTGCTCATGACGGCGATCATCCCGTTCACGCGGTTCGTCACCGGCACCAACATCGGCATCGCGGCGGCGGTGGTGCCGATGTCGATCGCCGGCATCGCCTTCTTCGCCCGGATCGTCGAGAACAGCCTCCGGTCGCTGCCGCCCGAGGTGGTGACCGTGGCGAAGGCCTCGGGTGGCTCGAACACCCAGATCATCTGGGGCGCACAGATCCCCGAGGCGCTACCGGGAATCGTCGGCGGCCTCACCATCAACACGATCGCGATGATCGAGTACTCGACGATCGCCGGCACCATCGGCGCGGGCGGGCTCGGCTATGTCGCCGTGACCTACGGCTACCAGCGCTTCGACCACGGCGTCATGATCGCCACCATCCTCGTCCTCATCGTGGTGGTCACCGCGATCCAACTCGCCGGCGACGCGCTCGTGCGGCACCTCACCCCCGAACAGACCGTCCTCCGAAAGGCCCTCGCATGAGCGACACCGAAACCCCCACGCCCGCTGCGCCTCCCGCCGACGATGATCATGGCTTCACCACCCGCGGGTCCCGCCGTCCCGTGATCCTCGGCGTGGTGGTCCTGGTGGTGCTCGTCGTCGCCGGGTTCGTGGGCTGGCGCGCCTTCGGCGGCTCCGATGCGAAGACCGCGAACGAGACCGCCGGCGCCACGCTCCTGGTCGCCACCACCGAGGGCAACGCCGCCGAACAGGCGCTCATCGAGTTCATCGCGAAGGAGGTGGCGCCCCGGCACGGGATCACCGTGGCGTTCAAGGGGCTCGCGGACTCCACCACGATCAACCGTGCCGTCAGCGAGGGTGAGGTGGCCGCCACTGTCTACCAGCACAAACTGTGGCTCGGCCAGGTCCTGCAGGCCAATCCGGACTTCCGGGAGGAGGCCGCGACGCCGGTCTTCCGGTGGGGCTTCGGTCTGTTCTCCGACAAGTACACCGACCCCCAGCAGCTGCCGCAGAACGCGAAGGTCTCCCTGTACTCCGACCCGGCGAACGAGGCACAGGGGCTGTGGTTCCTCGAGCGGGCCGGGCTCATCACCCTCAAGCCGGGCGTGAACAAGTGGCAGGCCACCGTCAAGGACATCGCGACCAACTCGAAGAACCTGCAGTTCACCCTGCTCGACTTCGCCGCGCAGACCCGGGCGCTGCCCGACCTCGACGCCGCCGTCGGCTACACCGAGTACTACCTCGCCGCGGGGGTGAGCATCGAGAAGGAGATCTTCGCGCCGCCCGCACCGGACGAGTTCGCCGGCCAGCTCACCATCGGGACTCGGTGGAAGGACACCGCGAACATCAAGAACCTGGTGGCGGCGTTCAAGGATCCCGCGGTGCGGGAATTCCTCCGCACCGACTCGCGGGTGAAGAACATCTTGCTCCCGTTGTAGATCAGGGCCGCGCGGATCCGTGAACCGCGCCGTAAGCGCATCCCAAGCCCGAAGGTCCACACTGGAGCGGACGGACGGCGAAGGAGACGGCATGCAGGTCGAAGGTGCACCGCACCACGTGTGGACTCCGGGGCGGGCCGACGCGGAACGGATCGCCAGGGCGTCGACGGTACTGGTCCTGCGCCGGCCGCAATGGATCATCACGACGGTGCTGTGCCTGGCCCTGGGCGCCGCGCTGATCGCGCTCGGCGACGGCGCGACCCCGTACATCGTGATCCTCGTGCTTCCTCTGCTGCTTCCGGCCCTCACCTATGTGGTGGCGCGGCGGTCGCTGCGGCGCAGCTTCGCATCCGGCGCGCCCTGGACCTCGACCTTCGGGCCGGCGACGATGACCATCGGCTCGCCCGCGGGGATCTCAACTCTCAACTACTCGGACATGACTCGCGTCCTACCGCGCGGGCCGTTCGTTACGATCTTCATGCGCACGGCGGGCCGCGTCAGCACCTTCGCCGAGCTGGTCCCGCCGGGTGCCGTGGGGTTCCTGCGGGGCCGGATCGGTGGGCCGGCGTGACCTACCGCCGCGGACCGGAACGGGTGACTAACCTAGGGACATGACCGCTCGACCCGAGGTCACGCTGTGGCCCAATGGTGACCGCAAGTCCGATTTCCACTGGACCGGGGCGTCGATCACCGACAATCAGCTGCGTGCGCTCTCACTGGGCGCGTACGTCGGACGCACCTGCAGCCACGCCGTGGACACGGTGTGGCGGGAGTGCACCCGTCACCAGGGTGAGGGCACCACAGCGCAGCAGGCCGCGGCGGACCTGCGGAAATCGTGGAGCGTCGAGGACGCGGTGGAACTGCGGCGGACGGTGGGCCGGTTGCTCGACGGAATGCACTCCCCGCTCTACGAGACGGCGTTCCCGCTCGCGGAGCCGCTGGGCATCGCCAAACGCGATGGCAAGGCCATGGATTCGCCGCTCACGCTCGAGGAGCACCGGCGGTTCATCGCGGTGCGTGCCCGGCTCGTGGGCGAGGATCCCGGGCGGGCGATCGAGGCGCACGAGGCGATCTATCGGCTCATCGCGATGAAGCTGCTCGGACGGTTGGGGGCGGTGTCGTTGCCCCCGCACGTCCGTGCGTGGGATCTGGCACGGGTCCCGGTGGTGGCGCGCATGGGATTCACCGCCGGCCTCATCGACGAGAGTGAGGCGTGGCAGCTGATGGGAGCGGCGCTGCGGAGCGCGCAGGCCGAATACCCGGACTGGGAGACCTTCGCCGACGGCCTGCTTACCGGTCGCGCGTTCTGGCTGGCCATGAGCGATGTCACCGAGGTCGAGGCAGAAGACACCCGCGTCGCGGCCGAACTCCACTACCTGCTCGAGGCCGACACCAGCCCGTGGCGGCGGGTATCCCTTCAGCCCTGATGGCGCGCTCGGTCGCGATTCACTCCCAGTCGCGGCGCGGGGACTGCTCGGGAGGTGCGACGCCGAAGACCGCCGCGACCCGAGCCCCGACCTCCGCTTCGGGAACGGTCCCTGCGTCGATCTGCGCCATCAACTCCGAGTAGGCCCGGTACTGTTCGGCGACCTGGTTGCCGCGCAATGGTTCCGGGGCGGGCGCGACCGCGTAGATGGAGAAGCTGCGCGCGTTGTTCGCGGTCAGGTAGAAACGGTGATATGCGGAGGTCGACCGCAGCCACAGCTTGTACTGCCCGGTGCGGTCGACGAGGTTCACCTGGACGTGACCCGCGTCGTTCGACTCCCCCTGGGTGATCCGGATGAGCACGGCGAGAGGAAGTTCGAGGATCGTGGGGCTCGGAGTGGAGGTCGCGTAGAGCAGCCGCCGGTCCGTGACCAGGAGCGGCTGCCAGCCCTCGTCCTTCACCCGCCACACCTCGAAGGCGCCGAGCACCAGCTCGTCGTCGCCGACGGCATCGATCAGCCATTGATCGGC
Organism: Tsukamurella sp. NPDC003166; assembly: GCF_040611135.1. Classification (NCBI taxonomy): domain Bacteria; kingdom Bacillati; phylum Actinomycetota; class Actinomycetes; order Mycobacteriales; family Tsukamurellaceae; genus Tsukamurella; species Tsukamurella sp. NPDC003166. The sequence continues at coordinate 77,966 of NZ_JBEXNL010000014.1, read as the reverse complement.
CGCCGGCAACGGATCGAGTTGTCGGAACCAGTACATCGCGGCCTTGATGTCCGGGCGTTCGCGGCTGGCGGCACCGTAGTTCGGGCGCGCCGCGGCGGGCCTGGTCAGCGTGTCGTCCACGGCGGTCGACGGTGGCCGGAGCACGGGCGACGGGTCCGCCTGCGGCGCGCGACGGGCTTTGAAGGCCGCATCCCGGAACGCGACCGCCGCGGGCCACTGCTCGGGTGCGATCGAGATCATGGTGGGATCGCCGGACAGGTCCGCGGCGGTGGTCGCGGGAGCGCCCACGCGCTGGACGTGTACGAATCCCGCCGTGATGCGGATGTCCTCGACGTCCCCGAGCGGCACCGTCACCGTCCTGCCGCCGCGGTGGATCTCGACGGTGCCCTCCGTCAGGCGGAGCCAGCCGCCCGCGGTCCTGAACTCGGTCATAGGGCGATGGTAGCCGTCGCGCGCCCGGTGGGCCGGGGCCGTCCGTGACGATCCCGAGGGATCACCCGAGCGGACGCTCGAGGCCTCAACCTCAGGTCGCGGACGATGGAACGTTCGCCGCGTGCGCAACTCAGATCCAAGACGGCGTCAAGCGACGAACGATATGGTCTTCGCGATGGCCAACTGTGGTCGTTGCTGTGCACAGGAGGAACTGCGGTGGCGCTGGAGCCGGGGGCGGAGTTCGCGGGATACGTGATCGAGCGTTTGCTCGGTGCAGGTGGGATGGGCGAGGTCTACGTCGCTCGTCATCCGCGATTGCCGCGGTCGGATGCGTTGAAGGTGCTGTTGCCGCAGTTCGCGGCGGATCCGGCGTTCCGGGCACGGTTCGAGCGGGAGGCCGATCTCGCTGCTGGGCTCGTGCACCCGGCGATCGTTCGCGTGTACGACCGGGGCGAGTTCGACGGCCACCTGTGGATCGCGATGGAACTCGTGGACGGCGAGGACCTCGCGCACCTGGTGCGATCCCGTGGCTCATTGGACGCGACGCTGACCGCTCGGGTGGTGACGGAGGCCGCCGCAGCGCTGGACGCGGCGAACTCGACCGGGCTCGTCCACCGCGACGTGAAGCCCGCCAACATTCTGATGAGCACCACGGGGCGGGTGCTCCTCAGCGACTTCGGGATCGCCCGGATGGGCGCCGAGTCGTCCGACCTGACCGGGACGGGCGTCACCGTCGGAACTCTGAACTACGCGTCCCCGGAACAACTCAGGGGGCTTCCGCTCGACGGCCGATCGGACCAGTACTCGCTCGGCTGCACAGCATTTCAGCTTCTCAACGGGAGTGCGCCGTACGCGAGTACCAACGCCGCCACCGTGATGGCGGGCCACCTGGGCGAACCGTTGCCGTCGGTGCGGACGCTGCGACCGGGCCTCCCGGCGGCGGTCGACGCGGCTCTGGCACGGGCCACCGCGAAGTCGCCGGCGGACCGGTATCCGTCGTCCGGTGCGTTCGCGGCCGACCTCGCCGAAGCGCTGTCACATGCCGACGAATCCGCGCCAGCGGTCGGACCCGTGAGTGCGGACACCGACCGCACGGTGGTGCGCGGGGAGTACCCGGCCAGTGCTCCGACGGTGGTGCCACGCGCGCATGGGCGGACAGGGGAGCCCGCTCGGTCGCGTCGGCGCGGCCCGATCACCGCCGGGGTCGCGATCGTCGCAGTGATCGCCCTGATCGTGGGCGTGGCGGTCGTGATCGGGAACCGCGGGAAGGACAGCGGTGACGATGCCGTGTCGAGTGAGGCGGCGACGCTCACGCCGATTCTCGCGACACCGCTGATGCCGTCGCTGAACGGCGCGCCAGCGCAGTCGCGATGGACCTTTCAGGGGTTCCAAGGCGGGGGGAGTCGACTACTGGCTGCGGACGATAAGCGCGTCCTCGTCACCTACCGTGCGTCTTCGTCGGCAGCAGGCGAATGATCTGACGACACCATGGCTCACGGCGGAGGACGTGTGGCACTGAGAGTAGGGGAATCCTTCGCCGGGTACGTGATCGAGCCCTTGCTCGGCGCGGGCGGGCTGGGTGAGGTGTGTATGTGGCCCGGCATCCGCAGTGCTCTATGTCGTCTCCTGCGCGAGAACGATGCTCTCGTCACCGAATTCCACGGTGACGCGCAGCTCACCGCCGAGGGCCGCGACGTACGCCTGCAAAGTACCCAGCTCGGTGTGCCCGAGGTCGCCCCGTTCGAGCTTGGACACCCGGGCCTGCGAAACGCCCATGAGCTCCGCGATCTGCACCTGCTTGAGCATCCCGAGTTCCTTGCGCAGTTCCGCCAACCGGTGGACCGCTTGGGACCGTTCAAGGTCGCGCCGCTTGGTCGCAACGCGGGCCTCGTCGATCTTGCCCGAGGCGACCGCCTCCGCTCGGATCTCACGCCAATTGCGAGCCATCATGCACCTCCTTCGAGCCATGCCTCGTATCGCTGCTCAGCGACCGGAATGTTGTCTCGGTACCACCTGGTCCACTGTCCGGCCTTGTCGCCAGCGACCAGCAGAACCGCCTGTCGACTCGGATCGAACAAGAACAGCACGCGAATCGACGTACCGGAGGGTCGAAGCTCCTTCATGTGGTGGTACTTCGACCCTTTCAACTTGTCCACAAGTGGACGCCCCGCCATGGGACCGTGCGCTTCCAGGTAGTCGATTGCCGCGGTCACGGTGTCGATGCTCTCCTCGTCGAGCGCAAGGAACCAGTCCTCGACCTCCGTGACCAGAACGACCTCCCACACACTCCGAATATAACACAGAAGTTATTTCAGAGAGTGGTGGTCGGACCTTGCGTCACCACGGGTCCCGGGTGGCGCTCCGCAACTCCCGACCGAGTCGGGCGTGCGTGTCGCGCCACTCCGGGGTGGCCGCACCGTCGGGCCTGCTAGCGCAGGGAGACGCTGTTGGCGGGGTCCAGCATCGGGACGTCCAGCGCGGCGGCGGGGATGCCGAAGGCGTCCACCAGCGACTCGGCGAGCGGGCGGGCCTTTCCGCACAGCTCGTTGACGCCGCGGCGGATGGCCTTGGCACGCTCCACCGACACGTGGCGGTGCATGAGGTACCAGCCGAGGTCGCGCTCCAGCAGCGAGTACACGTACAGGTTGCGCATCAGCTTGAGGGCGTCACGGGTCCGCCGGTCCTTGACGTCGGTGATCTGATCGACGAAGGCCTCCAGCACGATCCGCTCGATGTGCGCCTCGCCCACCTTGATCAGATGGTCCTGCGTCTCGGTGAACACCTCGAGCGGGTCCTCGTCGGGCTCCTTCGCGCGGCGCATACGGGCCGCCGCGGTGCGAAGCAGGTGGTCCTCGCGGTTCCGCAGGAGCCGCAGCTGCGTGCCCGGGTGGGTGAGCTCGCTCTCCTCGGTGTCCTCGTCCGAATCGTCGAGCAGGGTCTGCACGACCTGGCGGGCGGCGGTCTTCTCCAGCACCACGTCCTTGGCCATGTTCGCCACGAAGCGCACCCAGCCCACGGCGTCGAGCCCCTGCACGTCGCCCGCGTAGGCGGTCAGCTGCTCCTTGGCGACCAGCTGGGTGAGCACCAGGTTGTCGCCCTCGAAGGTGGTGAACACGTCGATGTCGCCGCGCAGCAACGGAAGCCGGTTCTCGGAGAGGTAGCCGGCGCCGCCGCAGGCCTCGCGCGCGGCGCTGATCGCGTCGGACGCCAGGCGGGTGTGGCCCGCCTTGATGCCGGCCGCCTTGCCCTCGATCTCGCGGGCGTACGCCGGATCCACCGCGTCCGGATCGCCGGACTGCAGCTCGTGCAGCTCCGCGGTGAGCTCGTTCTGCGCGATGGCGAAGGCGTACGCGCGGGCCACGAGCGGGAGCAGGCGGCGCTGGTGTGTGCGGTAGTCGAGCAGCAGCAGTTCGTCATCGCCGCCCGGCGCGTCGAACTGGCGGCGCACCAGTGCGTACTTGGTCGCGAGGGCGATGCCGAGCCGGCCGGCCGCGCCCGCCGCGGCGCCCACGGTGACGCGGCCGCGGATCAGCGTGCCGAGCATGGTGAAGAACCGCTTGTTGTCGGATTCGATTTCGCTGGAGTAGGTCCCGTCCTCCGCGACCTCCGCGTAGCGGTTCAACAGCTCGCGCCGAGGAATGCGCACGCGGTCGAAGACGATGCGGCCGTTGTCCACGCCGGGCAGGCCGCCCTTGTAGCCGCAGTCCGAGGTGGTGACGCCGGGCAGGTCGTCGCCGTTCTCGTCGCGGATCGGCACCACGAAGCAGTGCACGCCGCGGCCCTTCGGCTCCTCGCCGGGCCCGCCGGTGACGAGCTGCGCGAAGACGGAGGCCCAGCGCGCGTGCTTGCCGGCGCCGCCGATGTAGTCCTTGCGGGCGCTGGAGGTGGGGGAGTGGATCTCGAACTCACCGGTCTCCGGGAGGTAGGTGGCGGTGGTCTCCAGCTCCTGCACGTTGGAGCCGTGGCCCGTCTCCGTCATCGCGAAACAGCCGAGCACGTCGAGGTCGATCAGGCCCTTCACGTACGTGTCGTGGTGGTACCGGGTGCCCAGGTTCTCGACCGCGCCGCCGAACAGGCCCCACTGCACGCCCGCCTTGACCATCAGCGAGAGGTCGCCGTAGCCGAGTGTCTCGATCGCCGTGACGGCCGCGCCCACGTCGCCGGTGCCGCCGTGCTCGACGCGGAAGCCGTCGGCCGGGAACCCCAGCGGCACCATGTCCTTCATCTGGCCGAGCATCAGCTCGCGGTACTCGTCCAAGCTCAGGCCGGTCTTCGGAACCACGTTCCCGTCCTGGATCTGCGCTCGCACCGTGTCCCTCGTCGCGGCCCACCGGCCGTCCAGGACGGCGCGCAGCGCTGCGGTCAGTTCGGGGGACGATGCCGGCGAGGTCGGAGCACTCATGGCCCCAACCGTACCGAGCGGGGGCGATTGATGCCGGTTCGCCGCTGCCGGAGGGGCGCAAGGAAGGGCTGTCAGTACCCCCGATAAGCGCACACTGTCACCCCGGCCCGGACGGCGGCATAGTGGTTTTCAGCAGCCCGGCCGGACGGACCGGGACACCGCAAGGAGAGGAACCATCATGGCCACCCAGTCCGTGAAGATCGCCAAGGGCACCATCGAGCTCGCCGGAAATCTGTTCACCCCGGCCGACTTCGACGAGAACACCACCTACCCCGCCCTCGTCGTCGTGCATCCCGGCGGCGGCGTCAAGGAGCAGACCGCGGGCCTCTACGCCGCGAAGCTGGCCGAGGCCGGGTTCGTGACCGTGGCGTACGACGCCTCCTTCCAGGGCGAGTCCGGCGGCGAGCCGCACTTCCTCGAGGACCCGGCCGCCCGCGTCAGCGACATCAACGCCGTCGTCGACTTCCTGCAGGCCCAGTCCTTCGTCGACCCGGAGCGGATCGGCGTGTGGGGCGTGTGCGCCGGCGGCGGCTACGCCGTGGCCGCCACCAAGGTGGACGCCCGGATCAAGGCCGTCGGCACCGTCAGCGCCGTGAACATCGGCTCCGCGTGGCGCAAGGGCTGGGACGGCAACGGCCGCGACGCCGACGTGCTCCCCACCCGCGACGCCGCCTCCGCGCAGCGCCAGGTCGAGGTCACCACCAAGGCCGAGCCCTTCACCGTCGGCTACGTGCCCACCGAGGTCACCCCCGAGGTCCCGCGCGACCTGGCCGAGGCCAGCGACTACTACCTGACGCCGCGCGCGCAGTACCCCACGGCCGAGAACAAGTACCTGCTGGGCCTGTCGATCCCCGCGATCATCGGCTTCGACGCCTTCGCCCTGGTCGAGGACCTGCTGACCCAGCCGGTGCTCGCGATCGCCGGCTCCGAGGCCGGCTCGCTGTGGCACTCGACCGAGCTGTACACCCGCGCGAAGGGTGACAAGAAGCTGCTCGTCGTGGACGGCTACGCCCACATGGACTTCTACGACGGCCCCGAGGCCACGACCCTCGCCGCCGCCGAGGCCGCGAAGTTCTTCGGCGAGAAGCTCGCCGCCAAGTAGGTCGAGGCGACTGGCAGCGCACGCCGCTGCACCTGTGCACCGTTGATCGACTCACCGTTGATCAACGGTGCACACGTCTGTCAGCAGACCGCGACCGCGCGGGTCCCCGGCAGGCCGGACGCCGCCCACGCGCGGCGCTGCGTCGCATCCGGATCGTCCTCCACCCGGGACCGCGCGGCGATGATGCGCGTGCGGCGGGCGGCACCGTCGTACTGCGGCCAGTCGGAGAAGGGCCGTCCGGTGCGGGCGAAGGCGATCCAGTCCCGCTGCACCTCGGTGGTCACACGCGCGGCGGTGCGCCGATCGCCGAGCGCGAGGACCCGCGCCTTGCCCGTGAGGACGCCGAACACCGCGAGCAACTCGCTCGCGTGGGTGGCGCCCAGGCCTGCGGCGCGGAAGGCGGTCGGGGTGTAGTCGTAGCGGTACATGTACGTGGGGGCGTGGGCGCTGTGCCCCTCGGCGATGGGGACCGACGGTGCCCAGAACTCGTGATCGCCGAACAGGCGCTGCCATGCGGTCTTTCCGGGGAATCCCGGATACGCCATCCCGATCGCCGCGACCTGATCGGGCGTGGCGTTCAGTGCGCGGGCCATCACGTCCACCGATGGCTCGGCGAGCGTCCCGGAGCGGGTGAACATCGTGCCCTCGTCGCGATTGGTGCCGATGATCAACGGCACCCGGGCGCCCCGTCCGGCGGCGATGGCGAGCATCGGGTCCTCCGGGAGGAAGTCACCGTCGACGACGGGGCCGTACGGGACCATGCCCGGCTGCTCCTTCTCCAGCCTGCGCATCGTGTGGTGGCCGGCGCGGGAGACCAGCATGGCAGAGGTTCCCAGTTGCGCTGCACCGCCGAGTAGTTCGACGAAGAGGCGGCCGCGGGACCGGGCGGTCTCGAGGTCGGTGGTCAGTGCGGGGGCGGAGCTCTGCGCGATGGCGCGGTGGAACAGCCCGTGCGCCGCCGGGGTCGCCAGCAACGTGGTGACCGCGTTGCCGCCGGCGCTCTCGCCGAACACCGTGACATTGCCGGGGTCGCCGCCGAAGGCCGCGATGTTGCGCTGGACCCATTCCAGTGCCGCGACCTGATCGCGCAGGCCCAGGTTCCCGTCGATCGGGCGGCGCTCCGTGGAGAACTCGGTGAGATCGAGGTAGCCGAGCGCGCCGAGCCGGTAGTTGATCGAGACGAACACCACGTCGCCGCGTTCGACGAGCGAGTTGCCGTAGTAGAGCGGCGTTCCCGAGCTGCCCATGAGATAGGCGCCGCCGTGGATGAACACCATCACCGGGCGGGCCACGGCGGACGCGGCCGCCGGGGCGACAACGTTGAGCGTCAGGGCGTCCTCGTCGACGGGCTGGTACTTCCCGAGCCCCACGGGGGTGCTCTTCGGGTGCTGTACTGCGGCGTTGCGGAAGTCGTCCGCGTCCCGGATCCCGGACCACGACGGGGCCGGGTGCGGCGCCCGCCAGCGCAACTCGCCCACGGGCGGAGCCGCGAAGGGGACGCCGCGCCACGTCAGCACCGCGCCCCGCGCCACGCCGCGTACGGCTCCCGACTCGGTCTGCACGACGGTGTTCACACCCCGAGTATGCCTGCGCCGTCGCCCGTGGGGCGGGCCCACTAGCCCGTGAAGCTCTCCCACGCCCGACGGATCTCGGGGGACGGGTCGTAGACGATCCGGTTCCGGTCGTCGATCACCAGAGTCGCGCGGGAGGTGCCGTTGTAGGTGGGCCACTCGCTCGCGGGACGGCCGGTGCGGGCGAAAGTGATCCAGTCGCGCTGCATCCCGTCGGACACGCGCATGGCGATGCGCCGGTCGCCGAGCGCGCCGAGGACCCAGCCCGTCGTACCGTGGTACACACCGAACACCGCCATCAGCTCCGTCGCGTGCGTGGCGCCGTAGCCCAACACATCGAGCGTCTTCGGGGAGAAGTCGTACCGGTAGAAGTACGTGGGCGCGTGCCGCGCGTGGGCCTGCGCGATGCGCAACGACGGTGCCCAGAACATGTAGTCGCCGATGATCCGGTTGATCGCGGGGATGCCCGGGAATCCCGGGTAGGCCGCGGCCAGCGGGCCGAACCGGTCCGGCTCGGCGCCGAGGGTGTGCGCGGCGCGCTCCGCCGTCGGCTTGCCCATGCCGGGCATCTTGGTGAACAGCGTGGCCTCGGAGCGGTTGGTGCCGATGATCAACGGGACGTCGGCGCCCCGCTCGGCCGCGATCGCGAGCTCCGGATCCTCCGGGAGGAGGTCACCGTCGACCGTGGGGCCGTACGGGATGACCCCGAGCTGTTCCCGGTTGAGTTCGCCCATCAGGTGGTTCCCGGCCCGGCCCAGCTCCTCGGAGGTGCTGGTGTCGATCTTCTCCGGGCCGCCGATGATCTCGACGAAGCGCTTGCCCCAGCCGCGGGCGGTGACGGCGTCGACGGTGAGCTCGGGGGCGGAGCTCTGCGCGATCGCGCGGTGGAACAGGCCGCGGGCCGCGGGCACCGCGAGCAGCGTGGTGACGGCGTTGCCGCCGGCGCTCTCGCCGAAGATCGTGACGTTTCCGGGGTCGCCGCCGAAGGCCGCGATGTTGCGCCGGACCCACTGCAGTGCGGCGACCTGATCGCGCAGGCCCAGGTTGCCGTCGACGGGGCGCTCGTCCGTGGAGAACTCCGTGAGGTCCAGGTAGCCGAGTGCGCCGAGGCGGTAGTTGATCGAGACGAACACCACGTCGCCGCGCTCGACGAGCGAGTTGCCGTAGTAGAGCGGCGTCGCCGAGCTGCCCATGAGGTAGGCGCCGCCGTGCAGGAACACCATCACCGGGCGGGGCGCGGTGGCCGGACGCGCGGGGGTGACCACGTTCAGCGTGAGACAGTCCTCGCTGGTGGGCTGGTACTCGCGGAAGCCGACGAGCGTGTACTTCTTGTTCTGCGGGGCGGCGGCGCTGAACGCCGTGGCGTCGCGGACCCCGTCCCACGGTCGGACCGGCTGCGGGGCGCGGTAGCGCAGCGGGCCGACGGGCGGCTGCGCGTAGGGGATGCCGCGGAAGGCGTGGACGGTGCCCTGGTCGAGCCCCGAGAGCTCGCCGGCATCGATCCGTACGCGCGGACCGTCGGTCATGGTTCCGTCCCCTCGTCGACAGCGGCGACCAGGGCCGCGATGTCGCGCTCGAAGGCACGGACGATCGGCCACGGGTCGGGTACCTGCTTCTTGCAGGCGATCACGCCGATGTTCAGTGTGCCCTCCTGGGAGAACACCGTCACGTTGAGGCCCGCGCCGTGGAACACCGGGCCCAGCGGGTACATCGAGTGGATCCGCGCGCCGAGGAAGTACAGCGGGAAGTCCGGGCCCGGCACGTTGGAGATCACCAGGTTGTAGATCACGGGGTGCAGCTCGGGCAGGTTGTTCTCGCCGTACAGCTTCGCCCCCAGCGACATGATCGACGCCGGCGCGAACTGCGCCCAGGAGCGCAGCAGGTTGTCGTCGAGCTCGCCGTGGTGCTCCTTGCTGGTCGCCACCCGCTCGCGGATCGCCTCGAGCCGCGCGACGGGTGCGTCCACGTCGGTGGTCATGCGGGTGAACATGCCGGTCACCTTGTTCGAGCCCTCGACCAGCGTCGCGCCGATCTCCGCCTCGTGCACCGACACCGGGATCATCGCGACCAGCGGCTGCTCGGGCAGCTCGCCGCGGTCGTGCAGGAACTCGCGCATCGCGCCGGAGCAGGCGGCGAGGACCACGTCGTTGATCTTCACGCCGAAGTGGTCCTTGACCCTCTTGACGTCGGCGAGCGGGACCGAGGCGAACGCGATCGCCCGGTGGCCGGTGATCGCGCTGTTCAGCGAGGTGCGGGGCGCGCTGAACGGGGCGGGCATCGCGGCGCCGCGGCGCGCGCGGGTCCACCACTTGACCGGGACGGGCAAGGTGCGGGGGAGCAGCGAGACCAGCGACAGCGGGCGCAACAGCACGTTCTTCGCGCCGTCGGCGGCGAGGGCGAGGACCGGGGCGCCGCCCGTGGACTTGTCGACCATCGCGGGGTCCAGTGCGGGCGGCTCCGGGGTCAGCGAGCAGAGCTGCGCCATGAGGCCGGCGCCGGTCACGCCGTCGACGCCCGCGTGATGCATGCGCATCATCACGGCGATCCTCCCGTCCGCGAGCCCCTCGATGACCCACATCTCCCACAGCGGCTTGCTGCGGTCGAGGGCCTGGCCGGCGATGTGCGCGCACAGGTCCGCGAGCTCCTGGTCACCGCCGGGCGCCGGGACGGCGATGCGGTGCACGTGCGCCTCGATGTCGAAGGACTCGTCCTCCACCCACACGGGGTGGTCGAGGTTGACCACGGAATCGTGCAGCTTGCGCCGGAAGGCCGGCATCGCGGTGATCCGCCGGGCGAGCTCGCTGCGCAGGTCCTCGAACCGGTAGCCGCCCTCGACGGTGCCCGGGTCGAGTTCGAGCAGCCCGGACACGTGCATGAGTTGGGAGCGCGATTCCAGGTACAGGAAGGACGCGTCCAGTCCGCTGAGTCGTTCCATTGGTCGTGCTCCCCGTGCTTCGGCGATGATGTGCGGCCCCGGTATGTGGAACCTGTTCCACTATAGGTGGTCCGCCGCGTTACCAGGCTCGGGTCACGGATTCGTCCAGGTGGCCAGCGTCGCGGCGCTCACGTGGTAGTCGATCCGACCCTCGGCGATCCCGATGACCAGGTCGTACGCCGGGTCCTCCGGTGCGTCGAGTGCGACGCCGTTCAGTGCGAAGAAGACCGTCGTCGCCAGCCAGCCGAGGCGCTTGTTGCCGTCGACGAGGGGGTGGTTGCGCACGATCGATTCCAGGAGTGCCGCGGCCTTCTCGTCCAGGGTGGGGTAGGCGTCGGTCCCGAACGCGGTTGTCCGCGGCCGCATTGCTGCGGCCTCGAGCAGCCCTGCGTCGCGCACGCCGGGCAATCCCGCCTCGTCGGCGATCGCGAGCAGCAGTTCCAGGTCGAGGTGAACGGTCACTGCGCCAGGCGATCGAGGAGCGGACCGTACCGCGCGACTGCGTCGCGGGTCAGGCGGCGGACCTGCGCGTCACGGTTGATCTGGGCGGACTTCTCGCGGATCGCGCGCAGTGCTGCTTCCTGCTTGCTGACGCCCTCGGCCGCAGCGAGCGCGGTGAGTGCGGCATCGTCGTCGTCGGTGAGGCGGAGTGTCATGGCCATGGCCCCACGGTACGCCCGGTGGTACCACAGTGGTATCGAGTTTCGAACCGCCCATCGTGGCGGATTCCGGTGATCTCCTACACCCTGTAGTTGACGATTTGCTTCGGCCTGGGACACTGGAGGTCGTGAGTTCTCCCCAGACCCAGGCCAGTGCCGCGTTGTTCGACCGCGCGGCACGCTCGATTCCCGGCGGGGTGAACTCCCCGGTGCGCGCGTTCTCCGCCGTCGGCGGCACCCCGCGGTTCATCACCAGCGCGACGGGCTCACAGCTCACGGACGCCGACGGCAACCGCTACGTCGACCTCGTTTCCAGCTGGGGTCCCATGATCCTCGGTCACGCGCACCCCGCCGTCGTCGAGGCCGTGCAGCGTGCCGCCACGACCGGCCTGAGCTTCGGTGCCCCCACGGAGGCCGAGGTCGAGCTCGCCGAGGAGCTCATCGCGCGGGTCGCCCCCGTCGAGCGGGTGCGCCTGGTCAACTCCGGCACCGAGGCCACCATGAGCGCCGTCCGCCTGGCCCGCGGCGTCACGGGCCGCGCCAAGATCATCAAGTTCTCCGGCTGCTACCACGGCCACGTCGACGCGCTGCTCGCCGATGCGGGCTCCGGCGTCGCCACCCTCGGCCTGCCGACGAGCCCCGGCGTGACGGGCGCGCAGGCGCAGGACACCGTCGTCCTGCCCTACAACGACCTGGACGCCGTGCGCGAGGCCTTCGCGCGGTACCCCGGACAGATCGCCGCCGTGATCACCGAGGCCGCCGCCGGCAACATGGGCGCGGTTCCCCCGCAGCCCGGGTTCAATCAGGGCCTGCGCGAGATCACCGAGGCCGACGGTGCGCTGCTCATCCTCGACGAGGTCATGACCGGCTTCCGCGTCAGCAAGGCCGGGTGGTACGGGCTCGAGCCCGTCGACGCCGACCTGTTCACCTTCGGCAAGGTCATGTCCGGCGGCCTCCCCGCCGCGGCCTTCGGCGGTCGTGCCGAGGTGATGAACCGGCTCGCCCCGCTCGGCCCCGTCTACCAGGCCGGAACGCTCTCCGGGAACCCCGTCGCCGTGGCCGCGGGCCTCGCGACCCTCCGGAACGCCACGGACGAGGTGTACGCGAAGCTCAACGCCAACTCGATCCGCCTCGGCGGCCTGATCGGCGACGCGCTCACCGCCGAGGGCGTGCGGCACCACGTCCAGTACGCGGGCAACCTGGTCTCCGTGTTCTTCACGGACGGCCCGGTCGTGGACTACGACCAGGCGAAGGCCGCCGAGACCTTCCGGTTCGCGCCCTTCTTCCACGCGCTGCTCGAGCAGGGCGTCTACCCGCCGCCGAGCGCCTTCGAGGCGTGGTTCGTCTCCGCGGCGCTCACCGACACCGATTTCGAGTCCATCGAGGCGGCCCTGCCCGCCGCCGCCCGCGCCGCCGCCGCGGCGGAGCAGTGAGCCCCGGTAGGAGAGACGACGAGATGACCCAGACGATCGTGCACGTGATGCGGCACGGTGAGGTGCACAACCCCGACGGCATCCTCTACGGCCGCCTCCCCGGCTTCCGCCTGTCCGACACGGGCCGTGCCCAGGCGCGCAAGGTCGCGGACGCGCTCGCCGACCACGACATCACCGCCGTGTTCGCCTCCCCGCTGCAGCGCGCCCAGGAGACCGCGGCGCCGATCGCCGCCGCCCACGGCCTGGCGATCATCACCGACGAGGAGCTCATCGAGGCGGGCAACCAGTTCGAGGGGCTCAAGGTGTCCGTCGGCGACGGTGCGCTGCGCGAGCCCAAGCACTGGGCCAAGCTGCGCGACCCGTTCACCCCCTCGTGGGGCGAGCCCTACCTCCAGATCGCGCACCGCATGCTCGGCGTCGTCGACATCGCCCGCGAGCGGGCCCGCGGGCACGAGGCGGTGCTGGTCAGCCACCAGCTGCCCGTGGTCACCCTGCGGCGCTACCTCGAGGGCAAGCGGCTCTGGCACGATCCGCGCAAGCGGCAGTGCTCCCTGGCGTCGCTGACCAGCCTCGTCTACGACGGCGACGCCCTCGTCGACCTCGTGTACTCCGAACCCGCGGGAGCGTCCGACCCGCGGATCACGGGCGCGTGAGGCTCGCCCGCCGCGCCGCCGCCCTCATCGTCCTCGGCGCGGTCGCCCTCGGCGCGTCCGGCTGCGTCCAGTACTCCGACCAGGCGGCCAAGGGCGGCGTCATCGCCCCCGGCGGCAAGGTCCGGCAGTTCTACGAGCCGGACAAGCGCAGCACCGTCGAGAACCTGTCCGGGCGCAGCGTGACGGACGAGAAGACCACCCTCAAGCTCTCCGACTACGACGGCGAGGTCGTGGTCATCAACGTGTGGGGCAGCTGGTGCGCGCCGTGCCGCCTCGAGTCGTCCGAGTTGGAACGCACCTACCTCGCCACCAAGGACCGCGGCGTGGCGTTCCTCGGCATCAACGTGCGCGAGACCGCCGGCGACGACGCCGCCCGCGACTTCATCGGCTCCCAGGGCCTGACCTACCCGTCGATCTACGACCCGCCCGGCCGCGCGCTGCTGGCCATCGGCGAGCAGTACCCGACGACCGTCGTGCCGATGACCTTCGTGCTCGACCGCAAGCACCGCGTCGCGGCGTCGTACCTGACGACGGTCAGCGAGAAGGAACTGCTCGGCACCGTCGAGAAGGTACTGGGGGAGGGCTGATGGGAGAGGCCTTCGCCACCGCGGCCGTCTCGGGCCCGCTGCTGCTCGCGCTCGGTGCGTGCCTGCTCGCGGGGCTCGTCTCCTTCGCCTCGCCGTGCATCGTCCCGCTCGTGCCGGGCTACCTGTCGTACCTCGCCGGGCTCGTCGGGGCGGAGGCGCCGGCCGCCACCGTCGACGAGGCCCGCGCGGGCGCGCGTGCCGGACGGTGGCGGGTCATGGGCGCGGCGGTGCTGTTCGTCGCCGGATTCACCGCGGTCTTCCTCCTCATGACCATGTCCGTCTTCGGGCTGGCCACCTCGATCGCCCTCAACGCCGACACGCTCATGCGCATCGGGGGCGTGATCACCATCGTCATGGGCCTGGCGTTCATCGGCCTCGTCCCGGTGCTCGAGCGCGACGTCCGGTTCGCGCCGCGGCAGTGGACGACCCTCGCGGGGGCGCCCCTGCTGGGCGGGGTGTTCGCCCTGGGCTGGACCCCGTGCATCGGCCCGACGCTGGCGGGGATCCTCTCGATCGTCGTCGGCACCGACGCCGAACCCGCCCGCGGCGCGGTCCTCATCGTCGCCTACTGCGCGGGGCTCGGGCTGCCCTTCATCGTCCTGGCCCTCGGGTCGACGGTGGCGGTCCGCGCGGTCGGGTGGCTGCGCCGCAACTCGCGCCGCATCCAGGTCCTCGGCGGTGTGCTGATGATCGCGGTGGGCGTCGCGCTGGTCACCGGCTACTGGGCCGAGTTCATCGACCTGGTGCGCCGCCTCTTCGTCTCCGACACGGTGATGCCGATATGAGTACCTTGACGAAACATCCGAACCAGCCGGTCCCGCCCTCGAGCCCGCAGCGGCAGTCGCCGCTGCGCCGCGCGATGGCCACGGTCCGCAACACCTGGCGCTCACTGACCTCGATGAAGACGGCGCTGGTCCTGCTGTTCCTGCTCGCCGTGGCGGCCATGCCCGGCGCGCTGTTGCCGCAGCGCGACATCGACGCCGCCGCGACCGCCAAGTACATCGCCGACCACGGCACGCTCGGCGAGATCATGGAGAAGCTGCAACTCTTCGACGTGTTCAAGTCGGTGTGGTTCACCGCCGTCTACGCGCTGCTGTTCGTCTCGCTCGTCGGCTGCATCGTGCCCCGCCTGGTCGAGCACCTGCGCGCGCTGCGCACGGCCCCCGTCAACACTCCCCGCAACCTGTCCCGCCTACCCCGGCACACCGTCCGCGAGAGCGACGAGGACCCGGAGACCGCGGCGCGGACGGTGCTCGCCGGCCTCCGCGGCTGGCGCCGGATATCGCGGGTGGAGACGGCCGCCGAGGCCGGCACCGATCGCGGCGCCACCGTCACCGTCTCCGCCGAGAAGGGCTACCTCCGCGAGGCGGGCAACCTCCTCTTCCACGCGTCGCTGCTGGGCATCCTCGTCGCGATCGGGGTCGGGCAGCAGTTCGGCTACGAGGGCTCGCGCATCGTCATCGCCGGCGACGAGGGCTTCTGCAACACCTCGTCGAACTACGACAACTTCCGCGCGGGCAACCTCGTCGACGGCACCGGACTCGCGCCCTTCTGCATCAAAGCGGACGCGGTCAACGCCACCTTCCTGCCGAACGCGCAGCCCGACATGTTCTCCACGAACGCCTCCTACCAGGACCGCGACGGCCTGCGCGACGGCACCTGGAAGAAGTTCACGATCGAGGTGAACAAGCCCCTGCGCATGGAGGGCGTGCGCGTCTACATGCTCGGCCACGGCTACGCCGGCACGTTCACCGTGACCTACCCGGGCGGGCAGACCCGCACCCAGACCATGCAGTTCGCGCCGCAGGACAAGGTCTACTTCCTCAGCTCCGGCGCACTGCGCTTCGACCCGCCGGCCGAGCTGTACAAGACCGAGGACGAGCGCCGCGCCAAGCAGATCGGGATCGAGGGCCTGCTCGCCCCCACCAAGCAGCTCAACGGATCCCTCCTGACCTCGCGGTTCCCGGCGCCGAACGACCCGGCCGTCGCGATCGACGTCTACGAGGGCGATACGGGCCTCGACTCGGGCAAGCCGCAGAACATCTTCTCGCTCAGCCGCGACCAGATCGACTCCGGCCGGCTCGAGCGGAAGGCGCGGGTGAACCTCGACGTCGGGCAGTCGACCACGCTCGAGGACGGCACGCAGGTGCGCTTCGACGGCGTGGCGAACTTCGCCGCGCTGCAGGTGAGCCACAATCCCGCCCAGAACTGGACGCTGGTGTTCGCGATCGGGATGCTCGGCGGGCTGATCGTCTCGTTGACGGTGAAACGGCGGCGGGTGTTCGTGCGGCTGACCCCGCGCGAGCACGGCGGTACCGTGATGGAGATCGGCGGACTGGCCCGCACCGACCAGGCCGGATGGAACGAAGACTTCGATGCATTGGCCGACCGCCTCGTCGGCCGTAACGGTGAGAAGGTGGCTTGACGATGGAAGTCCAACTTGCTGAGGGGACCAACACGACCCTCGCCGGGTACGCCGAGACGATGTTCCTCAGCGCCACGGCGATCTACGCGGTCGCCCTGGTGCTGCTGGTGATCGAACTCGCGACCACCCGGGTCACCGCGACCGCGGCCCGCGACCGCAGCCGGGAGCTCGTCGCCGCGGGCGGCGCGCCCATCGCCACGGCCGGCACGCCCGGCCTCGTCGTGGACGACGGTCCGCGTCGCTCCCGGTCCGAGCGGATCGGCCGGATGGGCTACGCGGTGGTCGTCGCGGGTCTGCTGCTGCACGTCGCGTCCATCGTCTCCCGCGGCATCGCCACCGGGCGCATGCCCTGGGGCAACATGTACGAGTTCGTGACCATCACCTGCGCGGGCGCGGTGCTCGCCGCGCTGATCATGCTGCGCAGGTCCGAGACCCGGCCGATCCTCGTGTTCGTGCTGCTCCCGGTCCTGGCGCTGATGTTCGTCGCCGAGGGCGTGCTGTACACGACCGCGGGCCCCGTGGTGCCCGCATTGAAGTCCTACTGGCTCGCGATCCACGTGTCGATCGTGTCGATCGGCTCGGGGATCTTCCTCGTCTCCGGCGTGGCCAGCCTGCTGTACCTGCTCCGGCGTCGCTACGAGCGGCCGGACGGGACGGTGGCGGCACCGTCGGGCTTCCCGGGCCGGCTGGTCGAGGCCCTGCCCTCCGCGCAGGTGCTCGATCGCGTGGCCTACGGCACCGTGATCGTGGCGTTCCCGCTGTTCAGTGCGGGCGTGATCTGCGGTGCGATCTGGGCCGAGGCGGCGTGGGGCCGGCCGTGGGGCTGGGATCCGAAGGAGACGGTGTCGTTCATCGCGTGGGTGATCTACGCGGCGTACCTGCACGCGCGGGCGACCTCGGTGTGGCGCATGGCCGCGCCCTATCTGAACATCCTGGGATTCGCCGCGATGGTGTTCAACCTGTTCTTCATCAATTACGTGGTGACCGGACTGCATTCCTACGCGGGCTGATATTCGCGCCGGAAATCCGCGTACGGAAAAGGGGCGCGGCTCCGTCATCGACGACGGAGCTGCGCCCCTTTTCCGGCCCGCGGACCGGGCTACCCGGTGGTGTTCTGGTTCAGTAGAGCGAAGACCTCCGACGCGCGGAAGCGACGGTGCCCGCCGGGGGTGCGGACGGAGCCGAGGAGGCCCGCACCCGCCCACCGGGTGACCGTTTTCGGGTTCACGTTGAACAGAGCAGCCACCTGGCCAGGGGTCATGAGGCGCTCGGGCTGACGGGGCGCCGCGGCGCGCGGGTCGACGGTGCGCTGGGCGAGGTTCGGGTGTGCCGTGGTCATGATGCCCAGTATGCAGCGATTTGCCCGAGTACTCGAACCGCTATCGAAGTGTCAAGTATTGGTAAAGTCGGATTTCGGACGGGGGTAGGCTGATCGGCATGACCGATACGGGAGCCGCCAAGCGCGCGCTGGCGCGCGACATTGTTTTGTATACGCTGTTCCGCCTGGCACTCCTCGCGGTGATCGCGGCGGTGTTCTACGGAATCGGTCGGCTGTTCATGGACGACGTCCCCCTCGTGATCGTCTTCCTCTTCGCTCTCGTCGTCGCCCTTCCGGTGTCGATGGTCGTCGGCAAGGGATTGCGGGATCGCGTCAACCGCAGCGTCTCGGTGATCGACGCCGCCCGCAAGCAGAAGCGCGACGATTTCCGTCGGCGGCTGCAGGGCGTGGACGAATGACGGTCGTCTGCGATCGGTCCGGGGACCGCGCCTGGGTGGACAACGCGGTACGGCTCATCGAGGCCGATGCGCGCCGCAGCGCCGACACGCACCTGCTGCGCTTCCCGCTCGGGTCCTGGGCGGGTGGTATCCAGCTGTACCTCAAGGACGAGACCACGCACATCACGGGCAGCCTCAAGCACCGTCTGGCCCGGTCCCTGTTCCTCTATTCGCTCTGCAACGGGTGGGTGCGGGAGGGCACCACAGTGATCGAGGCGTCGTCGGGGTCCACCGCCGTGTCCGAGGCGTACTTCGCCAAGCTGCTCGGCCTGCCCTTCGTGGCGGTGATGACGCGGACCACGTCGCCGGCCAAGGTCGCGCTCATCGAGCGGGAGGGTGGTACCTGCCACTTCGTCGATCGCGCGGACCAGGTGTACACGGAGGCGGCTCGCCTCGCCCGCGACCTGGGCGGGCACTACATGGACCAGTTCACGCACGCGGAGCGCGCCACCGACTGGCGCGGGAACAACAACATCGCCGAGTCGATCTTCTCGCAGCTCTCGCTCGAGGAGCATCCGGAGCCGGCGTGGATCGTGGTCGGCGCGGGCACCGGCGGCACATCCGCGACGATCGGCCGGTACATCCGGTACCGCCGGCACGCAACGCGCCTGTGCGTCGTCGACCCGGAGAACTCCAGCTTCCTGCCCGGCTTCGAGGCGGGGGACTGCTCGGTGGAGACGGGGCAGTCCTCGCGGATCGAGGGAATCGGCCGCCCGCGTGTCGAGCCCTCCTTCGTCCCCGAGATCGTGGACCGGATGGTCGGCGTGCCCGACGCGGGCTCGATCTCCGCGGCCCGCATCGCCTCCGCCATGCTCGGGCGGCGCGTCGGCGGATCCACCGGCACGAACCTGTGGGGCGCGTTCGGCGTGATCGCCGAAATGGTGGCGGCGGGCCGGTCGGGCAGTGTCGTCACGCTCCTCGCCGACGACGGTGACCGCTACCTCGACACCTACTTCGACGACGCCTGGGTCGCGTCCAAGGGCTTCGACCTGATCCCGCCCACGCTCACCGTCGAACGGTTCCTCGCCGACGGGACCTGGCGGGAGTAGGCGGCGGGGCCCTGCTGACACGCCGACCGAGGTGCGTGTCTCGTTCAGAAAGCCATGCGTCGGACGCATGGCAGATGAAATTGCAGGTCAATAGGTGTTTTTGTGACGTGAGCCATACGCCGAGCGCATGGCTCACGCCGTCGACGGCTAGACGCGCAACAGGAACTCGGCCATCTCCGCGGGCGGATCGGGCAGATTCACCAGCTCGACCCGGGAGGTGCGCATCGCCTTGACCACGCGGGTCTCCAGGTCCTCGTTACCCGGACCACTGCGGAGCACCATCGCGATCTCGACCTCGCCGGCCAGCAGAGCCGCGATCGGATCATCGAGGATGACCTCCTCGGCGTGGGGTGTGTGTTCCCGGTTCCACCGGATCATCGTGCTCTCCAGGTGCGCGGGCAGCTGCAGATCAGCGCGATGAGCCAGGCGGAACGCCTCCGGCCGGTCGCCACCGAGGGTGCGAAGCTCGTCGAAGCCGCCCACGATCCGTTCGATCAGTGCGATCGCCGGCCGTGCGCCCACCTCCAGTTGCGCTCCCGCGACGCCGCGCCGGAAGAGGGGGAATCCCACGTGCGCCTCGACAGCCGCCACGGACCGCGTGACGGTCGACTGCGCGACGCCGTGCACCCGCGCCGCCTCACTGATGCTGTGCGTGTGCGCGACCGTGGCCACCACCCGCAATCGTTCTATGTCGGACATGTCGGGACGGTACCGCCGGACACTGACGACTTTCGCTTCCGCCAGTCGGGATCCGCGGTGCGGTCGGCCGCGGCGTCCGAGCCATGCGCGGTATGCATGGCTCGGCCGCGGAAAATATGGGCAGACCTGCGAATATAGAGCCATGCGTCCAGTGCATGGCTTTCAAGAACGACATGGGTGTCGGGGAGTGCACCTGCCGGAGGCGGCGTACCCGCGGTCCGAGTGGGACGGTCACGGGCGGACGACGCCTCCGTCAGGCGCCCAGGAACAGCCCGACCGCGGCGCCGACGGACCAGACCAGCATGGCCAGGCCGGTTTGCGCGATACCCGGGATCAGGTCGCGGCCCTGGCCGCCGCGCACGACCGGGAGCGCGGCGCGCACCGCGAGCGGCGCGGACAGCAGGGTCAGCAGCGCCCACGGCGAGTAGGCGAGGGCCAGGACCAGGCCGAGCACCGTCGGGACGCCCACCAGGACGGCGAACAGGACGCGCGTGCGGGAGTCGCCGAGCCGGACGGCGAGGGTGATCTTGCCCGACTCGCGGTCGGTGGGGATGTCGCGCAGGTTGTTGGCGACGAGGACCGCGGAGCTGTACGAGCCCACCGCGCTGGCGGCGAGCCACCCGGCACCGTCGACCCTCCCGGCCTGCACGAACTGCGTGCCGAGCACCGCGACCAGGCCGAAGAACACGAACACCGCGATCTCGCCGAACCCGAGGTAGCCGTAGGGCTTCGATCCGCCCGTGTAGAACCACGCGCCCGCGACGCACACCGCGCCCACCAGGATCAGCCACCATGCGCCCGCGAGCAGCGAGAGCACGACGCCGGCCACGCCCGCCAGGCCGAAGCAGCAGAACGCCGCCCGCTTGACCGCCGCGGGGGAGGCGAGCCCGGAGCCGACGAGGCGCAGCGGGCCGACGCGGTCGTCGTCGGTGCCGCGCACGCCGTCCGAGTAGTCGTTGGCGAAGTTCACGCCGATGATCAGCGACAGCGAGACCACCAGTGCGAGCGCGGCCCGCGGCCAGCACTCCAGGCCGGAGAACCCCGCCGCCCCCGTACCCGCGATCACCGGGGCGATCGCGTTCGGGAGCGTGCGGGGCCGGGCTCCTTCGAGCCACTGCGCGGGGGTTGCCATGCGACCCACCCTATGCAGTCGCTAGAGGACCGACGTGTCCAGGTCGAGCGTGGTCCGATCGAGCTTCGCGAGCAGGTCGAACTCGGTGTGCGCCTTGGGCAGCTCGTAGACGAAGAAGTACTGCGTGGCCGACCGCTTGCCGCGGTAGAACGCTTCCCCCCGCGCCGTCCCGTCCTCGGCGTAGGTCGCCAGGGCCTGGTCCAGCCACAGCCATGCCACCACGACGTGCCCGAGACCGTCCAGGTACGAGGTGGCGTTGGCGAGCGAGAGCGACGGGTCGCCGGAGCCGCCGAGCGTCATCGTCACCTCGACGGCGCGCTGCGACGCCGCCCGCAGGGCCTCGGCGAACGGGGCGAGCTCGTCGACGCCGGCGGCGCGGGCCGCGGTGGCCTCGATCCGGCCGAGCAGTGCGCCGAACGCGGCGCCGCCCTGCTGCGGCACCTTGCGGCCCAGCAGATCCAGGCCGTGGATCGCCTTCGCGCCCTCGTGGATCGCGTTGAGCCGGTTGTCCCGGTACAACTGCTCGACGTTGTAGTCGCGCGTGTAGCCGTAGCCGCCGTGGATCTGGAGGGCGTAATCGTTGGCGCGGGTCGCCCACTCCGACGGCCAGCTCTTGATGATCGGGGTCAGCAGGTCCAACAGCTGGGCGGCCGCCGCCCGCTCCTCCTCCGACGGTGCCGTGTGCGCGTCGTCGACGAGGCGCGCGCCGAACAGCGCGAGCGCCAGCCCGCCCTCGACGTAGCTCTTCTGCGCGAGCAGCATCCGGCGTACGTCGGGGTGCTCGATGATCGGGACCTGCGGCCCCGTCGGGGCGGTGACGGGGCGGCCCTGCACGCGGGTCTTGGCGTACTCCAGCGACTGCAGGTACCCGGTGTAGCCGATCGCCGACGACGCGAGGCCCACCGCGACGCGCGCCTCGTTCATCATCTGGAACATCTGCACGAGGCCGCGGTTCTCGGCGCCGACCAGGTAGCCGGTGGCACCGTCGAGCGAGAGCAGGCAGTTCGTCGTGCCCTTGTTACCCATCTTGTGGTTGAGGCTCACCAGGTTCACGGCGTTGCGCTCGCCGACGGACTGATCGTCGTTCACCAGGTACTTCGGCACGATGAACAGCGAGATGCCCTTGACCCCGTCGGGCGCGCCCGGCACCTTCGCCAGCACGAGGTGGACGATGTTCTCGGTCATCTCGTGGTCGCCGCCGGTGATCCACATCTTGGTGCCGGTGATGGCGTAGGTGCCGTCCTCGCGGGGCTCGGCCTTCGCGCTGATGTCGGCGAGCGCCGAGCCGGCGTCCGGCTCGGAGAGGCACATGGTGCCGGTGAAGCGGCCCGCGATCATCGGCTCGAGGTACAGCCGCTTCTGCTCGTCGGTGCCGAAGGACCGGATGACATTGCCGTTGCCGAGCGTCAGGCCCGAGTAGACCGTGGTCGAGACGTTCGCCGCCTGCATCCACGCGAACGCGGCCTTGCTGATCAGCGACGGCAGGCCGATGCCGCCCTCCTCGGCGGGCAGCTCGGCGAAGGTGAAGCCGGCCTCGTTGATCGCGTCCAGGCCCGCCTTGGTCTCGGGGAGCGTCTTCGCGGTGCCGTCGGGCTGGATCGTCGGCTCCGCGGCGTCGGCCTCCTTGTAGTGGTTCGACAGCTTGTGCACCGCGATGTCGGCGGCCAGGTCGAGCGCGGCGTCGAAGGTCTCCTTGGAGTGGTCGGCGAACTGCTCGCGTTTGGTCAGCTCCTCGGCGTTCAGCCACTCGTAGAGCAGGAAGTCGACGTCGCGGGGGTTGAGCAGCGGGGTCTGCGCTGCGATGTTCTGCTTCACGGTTCTCCGATCCGGGGCTGACTACTGCCGGGCTATCTTACTCGGCGGTAACCTTACCGGAGATTCCTTCACTCGTGAATATTTGTGATCTGCGCCGCCAGGCTCCGGCGGTCGACCTTGCCCGGCCCACGGAGGGGCAGCGCGTCCACCAGGTACACCGCGCGCGGCGCCGCCGTCCGGTCCAGTTCGGCCTCGACCGCCCGTCGCAGGGCCTCGACGGTGACCTCCGGCCCACCCCGTGCAGGGACCACCGCCGCCGCGACGGCCTGCCCCAGCCGCGGATCGGGCTGGCCGAACACCGCGACCTCGGCCACGCCGGGCACCCGCGCGAGGACGGCCTCGACGACCTGGGGGAGCACCGTCAGGCCGCCGGTCGAGATGGCCTCGTCGAGCCGGCCCGTGACGGCGAGGACACCGTTCGTGAGTGTCCCCGCGTCGTCGGTGCGGAACCACCCGGGCTCGGCGAACGCGGGGTGATCGGGCAGGTTCCGGTAGCCGAGAGCCACCGTCGGGCCGCCCAGCACGACGCGGGATTCCGGACCGTCCAGGCGGACCTCGACGCCGGGGAGGGGCGCACCGTCGTACACGCAGCCCCCGGCCGTCTCGCTCATCCCGTACGTGCGGACCATCCGGATCCCGGCGGCGAGCGCCGCCTCGCGGACGGGGGCGGGGCAGGCGGCGCCGCCGATGAGCACGCCGTCGAAGCGGGCCAGGGCGTCGGTGGCGGCGGGGTCCACGAGGACCTTGACGAGCTGGGTCGGCACCAGGGAGACGTACCGACGGTCCGCCGTCATCGCGGCGTGCGCCGGGGCGAGGGCCGCGGGGTCGAATCCGCCGCGGACGTCGAGCTGGGCGGGCGCGTGTCCGGCGGCCAGGGAGCGCAGCATCACCTGCACTCCGGCGACGTGATGCGGCGGCATCGCGAGCAGCCACTGGCCCGCGCCGCCGAGCCGGGCATGCGTGCCCGACGCGCTGGCCGTCAGCGCCTCCCGGCTGAGCATCGAGCCCTTGGGGGTGCCGGTGGTGCCGGAGGTCGCGACCACGAGGGCGACGCGCTCGTCGATCGGCTCGCCCGCGGCGAGCGCGTCGGTGAGCCGGGCCGCCTCACGCGGATCGTGCGCGGGAACGGGCAGCCATGCGGGCGCGCCTCCGGTGAGGAGCGCCTCCAGCTGCGGCAGGGCGGATTCGACGGTGTCGATCGGTAGCGGCTCGAGATTCACGGGTCGAGGCTACTGCGGAACAGCGGACCGTCAGTGCGCGTCCGGGTCGTCCGGGCCGTGGCCGGTCCGGGGACAGCCCTCGGGATTGAGGGGGGCGTCGTCGAAGGGCCAACCCTTGCGCTCGAGCCGCTCGCGGACGCGGGCGATGTCCTTGTCCAGCGGCATCTCGTGGGTATGGCCGCTGATCGCTACCCCGGCGTCGACCCGGGTGATGGGCTCGGCGCCCTCGGGGGACAGGTGCGCCTCGTCGATCAGCTCCCTCGTGACCTGCTTGACCTCTTCCTTGGTCAGCTGGCGATCCAGCAGAGCGAGGAGCGGCTGGTAATCCGTGCTGGGCACGCCGTCGGGATAGCCGGCGCGCAGCCAGTCCACGATCTTGGCGAGGAAGCCCGAACCCGAACTCATGAGCGGTTCACCTCCGGTGCAGTGCGCCGCGTGGCGCCACGTCTTGCAATGTCACAGGGAACGGTATCGCGACGGCCCCCTATGCGTGTGACCAGCATAGGGGGCCGTCAGCGCGCTGTCGCGATCGACAGCGGGGCGAACTTCTCTCAGTGCGCGAATCCGGTGAGCGGCCAGCCGCCCGCGGCGAGCCTGCTCGCGACCTGACGCAGGTCGGTCTCGCTCGGCTCGGTCTGCGTGACCTTGGTGATCGCCGCCTCGATCTGCTCGCGGTGCACCTCGTCGGGACGGTTCGCGAGGATGCGGCCGATGACGGAGTTCACCTCGTCCTCGGTGAGCTGCTTCTTGAGCAGTGCGAGGAGCGGGAAGTAGTCCTTCGGGGGGACGCCCTCGGGGTAGCCGGCGCGCAGCCAGTCGAGGACCTGGGTGAGGACGTTGTCCTGCGTGTTCTCGGTGGTCATGCTGCAATCCCTACTTGTCGACGAGGGTGGGGTAGATGTGCTCGAAGCTGACCTTCATGCCGAAGCCCGAGGACACGATGATGAGGATGCCGAGCACGATCGCGGCGATGACGATCAGGAAGGCGATCGCGGCGAGCACGTTGCCGAGCGGGTTCGGCTTGTGGACGGTGCCGTCGGCGGACTCATGGCCGTTACCGATCGCGAGGCCGCGCACGCCCACGGCGAACAGGGCGGGCAGGCCGGCGCCGAGGATCAGGCCGACGAGGAGGATCTTCCAGACGGACTCGAGGACGAGCTTGATGGTTTCCATGCTGTGAATGCCCCTTAGACCTTGGCCTCGGCGGGGGTGACGCTGTGCGTCTCCTCGTCCCACTCGGCGTTGACGTTGTTGCTGTCGACCTTCTGCTGCTGCGCGCGCCGGTACATGTACCCGGACAGCGCGACGAGGATCGCGAACGCGACCAGCGGGCCCGCGAGCGTGGGGATCTTCGCGGCGACGAACCACATGACGGCGCCGACGATCGCGGCGGCCGGGAGCGTGATGACCCAGGCGGCGACCATGCGTCCGGCGATGTTCCAGCGCACCTTGGCACCGGGCTTGCCGACACCCGAGCCGAGGATCGAGCCGGTGGCGACGTGGGTGGTCGAGAGCGCGAAGCCGAGGTGGCTCGACGCGAGGATGATCGTGGCCGACGAGGCCTCGGCCGCCATGCCCTGCGGGGAGCTGATCTCGATCAGGCCCTTGCCGAGCGTGCGGATGATGCGCCAGCCGCCGAGGTAGGTGCCCAGCGCGATCGCGAGGGCGCAGGCGAACTTGACCCACAGCGGGACGCCGTGGGTGTCGTGCCACGCGAACGGGCCCGTCGAGTTCGGGGTCGAGGCGCTGTAGCCGATCAGGGCCAGGGTGATGACGCCCATCGTCTTCTGCGCGTCGTTGGTGCCGTGCGCCAGCGAGACCAGCGAGGCGGTACCGATCTGGCCCCAGCGGAAGCCCTCCTCGGTGAACCGCTCGGCGACGCCCGCGACGATGCGGAAGATCAGGAAGGTGCCGAGTGCAGCGACGATGCCGGCGACGACCGGCGAGAACAGCGCGGGCATGATGACCTTGCCGACGACACCGTCGATCTTGCCGTGGCCGACCCAGACGACGCCGGCGCCCGAGGCGAGCGCGGCACCGATCATGCCGCCGAACAGCGCGTGCGAGCTGGAGCTGGGGAGGCCCAGTAGCCAGGTCAGCAGGTTCCAGATGATGCCGCCGATCAGGCCCGCCATCACGATGATGAGCAGCGCGCGACCGTGCTGCGTCGTGAACTCGGTCTTCGGGGATCCGTCCTTGTTCTGGATCTTGATCACCGCGTTGGTCACGGTGAGAGCGACCTCGACGGACAGGAACGCGCCGACCAGGTTGAGGATCGCCGACAGTGTCACCGCCGTCTTCGGCTTCAGGGCACCGGTCGCGATGGATGTCGCCATCGCGTTGCCCGTGTCGTGGAAGCCGTTGGTGAAGTCGAAGGCGAGGGCCGTCACGATCACCAACAGCAGGATGATGAGTTCGCTGTTCATGATGAAAATAGTGCGGCCGAAGGGGCTGATCCACCAAACGGGTGAGACGCGCCTGACATCCTTCTGACCTGCAGGTTCATGACCGTCCGGCCATCGTTCATCAGATGTTCATTCAGCGCGCTCTCAGAATCTCCTCAACGAGTCCGTTTTGTCCGGTTCTGAGTGAGCTGCGTCAGGGCGCTGACATGTCTTGACTACTATTCCTGCATGGCGTCTTTGGATATCCGGGTGCTGGGCCAGGTCTCGCTCTCCGTCGACGGTGCGCCGAACGAGGTCTCCGGTGTGAAGCCCCGGTCGGTGCTCGCGCTGTTGGTGATGAACCGCGGGCGCGCAGTGACCGTCGATTCGCTCAGCGAGCAGGTGTGGGACGGGAATCCGCCCGCGTCCGCGCGGGCGAGCCTGCAGGTCTTCGTGAGCGGGCTGCGCAAGGCGCTGCGCGGCCCCGGCGCGGGATCGGGGCTCGACGCGCTGCTGGTGACGTCCGGGTCGACGTACCGTCTGGATCTGGAACCGGAGCAGTCCGACGTCGGGCGGTTCGACGCCGCCCGTCGACGGGGCGCCGAGCTCGCCGCGGCCGGGCGCTACGACCAGGCCTCGCTGATGTTCGCCTCCGCGCTGTCCGAGTTCCGCGGCGATGCGGTCGCCGACCTGCGCGGCCTGCAGTTCGCGGACAACTTCGCGGTCGGGATGGCGGAGGAGCGCGCGGCGGTGCAGTCCGCGATGTACGACGCGGAGATCGCGGCGGGCCGGGCGGCCTCCGTCATCGGCGAGCTGCGCCGGCTCGTCTCCGAACATCCGCTGCAGGAGCCGCTGTGGGGGCAGCTCATCACGGCGCTCTACGTCACCGGGCGGCAGGCCGACGCGCTCGAAGCGGCCCGCGACCTGCGCCGCACCCTCGCCGACGAGCTGGGCGCGGACCCGACACCCGCGCTCGTCGAGCTCGAGGGCAAGGTGCTGCGCCAGGAGCCGCTCGCCTTCGCCGTGGCGCGTCCGACCTCGGTGCCCGGCGACCCTCGGGCCTTCGAGAAGACCGAGACCGACGTCTCCGTGGCCGCCGCGGGCCCGCGCGGGACCCTCACGGGCGCCGACGGCACGGAGTACCTCGTGCACGGCGAGGTCCGCCTCGGCCGCCTGCCCGACAACGACATCAGCATCGACGACACCAAGGTCTCCCGCGAGCACGCCGTGATCACCGGCTCCGTCAGCGGCTTCGCCGTCCGCGACCTGCAGTCCTCCAACGGGACCTATGTGGGGGAGCGTCGGGTCTCCGGCCAGCTTCCCCTGTCCGACGGTGACGAACTCACCCTGGGGCGCACCACCTTCCGGTTCCGGGTGCTCGAGGAGTAGCTCGCGGTTCGGGCTACGGTGGGGCGATGATCAACGGGGCGCACATCATCCACTACTCCGCCGATGCGGAGGCCGACCGCGTGTTCCTGCGCGAGGTCCTCGGCGTCGAGGGGGTGGACGCGGGCCAGGGCTGGCTGATCCTGCCGCTGCCGGCCTCGGAGATAGCGGTGCATCCCACCGACGGCGCGCCGAATCAGGAGCTGTACCTGATGTGCGACGACGTCGTCGCCGAGGCCGCGGCGCTCGCGGCGAAGGGTGTCGAGACCACGCCGATCAGCGATCAGGGGTGGGGTCTGCTCACCTCGCTGGCGCTGCCGGGTGGCGGCGCGATCGGCCTGTACCAGCCGCGCCACCAGCGCGCGCACGGCTGAGCCTCGACGGCGCCGTCGGGCGGGGCACCCGTCAGGCGGAGAAGTGGCCGATCGCCTTCCCGACGGTGCCGGGCCCGCCGACGGTGAAGGTCACCTGCTTCTCGCCGATCAGTGTGGTGAAGGAGCCGTCGGGCTGCGCCTTCACCTCGCCGCCGTATCGCTTGCCGTCGTTCCACCAGCTCAGGGTGCGGGTGGCGATCTGCGCGCGGGTGCCTGGATTGTCGACGCACGGCGCGGTCGGTCCGCCCAGCGCGCCCTTGATGCAGTCGGGCCGAACGGTGATCCAGCCCTTGGCGTCGACGGTTCCCGTGTAGTGCACCGTCGGGAAGGGCATCGGGTCCGCGAAGCCGGGTGTGGTGACCCAGCCGTCGAACCGGACGGCGGTGTCGGCGTGCGCGGCCGCGGGCAGCGCCTCCAGTGCGAGCGCGGCGCAGGCGGCGGACAGGGCGATGCGGGTGGTGCGTGCGGTCATGTGATCAGTGCTCCTCGATGTCGAAGGTGCGTCGTCTCTGACACCCGACTATCGCGTGGGCCGATCGAATTCGTTACCGAAGGCACAGAAAAATGGTGAGGCCGGCCGTGCTCCGCCCGGTACGGACCGAGGTGTGTGCGATTGTGCCCGCTCAGCGGTGACGATCGCACACGTCAGGCGCCCGGATCGTCCTCGAGGAGGAGCCGGCTCAGCAGGTCGAGGTCCTTCGTCATCGCGGAGCGCATGGCCCGCGCCATGACCGGCGCGGCGATGCGGGCGAATCCAGTAGGGGTGCCACGGTTCCGGAGCCGCATGAGCGTGCCGCCCGGCACCGTCTCCCACGTGTACGTGGTCTCCATCGGGAACGGGCCGTCAGCCGTGCGCATCACCATCCGCTCGCCCGCGACGAGCTCGATCACTTCGTAGGTGTAGGCCAGCGGTCGGCCGAGGAACCGCGCTTCGAAGTCCATCCGCGAGCCGATCCGCACCGGCGGTTCCGTCCGCCAGGCGACGGACCGGATGTTCGCGTACCACCGC
The DNA here is from genome assembly GCF_040611135.1 of Tsukamurella sp. NPDC003166. Taxonomy (NCBI): domain Bacteria; kingdom Bacillati; phylum Actinomycetota; class Actinomycetes; order Mycobacteriales; family Tsukamurellaceae; genus Tsukamurella; species Tsukamurella sp. NPDC003166. The sequence continues at coordinate 48,923 of NZ_JBEXNL010000014.1, read as the reverse complement.
GGGGCGTTCGACGGATCACCCGCGAACCCCGCGACCCGCTCGCGCGCAACGGGAATCACGCGATCGACCACCACGTCCACGTCCATGCGGAGCACGATACGCGGGCGAGCGGGTGGTGTCAGTCCTGCAGCGCCGCGCGCAGCAGGGCGGCGGCACCGTCGGACGTGCGGGGCCGGCGGCGGAGGACCCGGCCGAGCACGGCCCGCTTGTCGCCGGCGAACCGCGGGATCACGTGCAGGTGCACGTGATCGACGGTCTGGAAGGCGGCGCGCCCGTCGTTGACGACGAGGTTCACCCCGTCGGCGCCGAGCCCTCCCTCGCGTGCGGCGCGGGCCAGACGGTGCCCTAGTGCGAACATGCGCTCGCCGAGGGCGCCGTCGAGCTCGGCGAGCCGTGCGGCGTGTGCCTTCGGAACCACGAGGGTGTGGCCCGTGCTGACGGGGCGGACATCGAGTACGGCGAGCAGGTCATCGGTCTCCGCGACGACCGCCGCGGGTGCCTCACCCGCGACGATCGCGCAGAACACGCACTCCGGCATGGCTTCTCAGTAGTAGTACGGGTAGGGCGACCAGTCGGGATCGCGCTTCTGCAGGAAGGCATCGCGGCCCTCGACGGCCTCGTCGGTCATGTACGCGAGGCGGGTGGCCTCGCCGGCGAAGAGCTGCTGCCCCACGAGCCCGTCGTCGGGCAGGTTGAACGCGTACTTGAGCATCCGCTGCGCCTGCGGGCTCTTGCCGAGGATCTTCGCGGTCCACTCCAGCGCGACGTTCTCGAGCTCGTCGTGATCGACGACGCGGTTCACCGCACCCATGCGGTGCATGTCCTCGGCGCTGTACACATCGCCCAGGAAGAAGATCTCACGCGCGAACTTGTTGCCCACCTGCTTGGCCAGGTAGGCGCTGCCGTAGCCGGCGTCGAAGCTGCCCACGTCGGCGTCGGTCTGCTTGAACTTCGCGTGCTCGCGCGAAGCCAGCGTCAGGTCGCAGGTCACGTGCAGCGAGTGCCCGCCGCCCGCGGCCCAGCCGTTGACCAGTGCGATCACGACCTTCGGCATGAACCGGATGAGGCGCTGCACCTCGAGGATGTGCAGGCGGCCGCCCTCGGCCTTGACCCGCGCCTCGTCGACACCGTCGGCGGTCGCGGCCTCGACGTCGGAGTCGTGGCTCGTCGCGTACTGGTAGCCGGAGCGCCCGCGGATGCGCTGGTCGCCGCCCGAGCAGAACGACCACACGCCGTCCTTCGGCGCCGGGCCGTTGCCGGTGAGCAGCACCGCGCCGACGTCGGCGGACCGTCGGGCGTGATCCAGCGCGCGGTACAGCTCGTCGACGGTGTGCGGCCGGAAGGCGTTGCGCACCTCCGGGCGGTCGAAGGCCACGCGGACGGTGCCCTGCGTGATGTGCCGGTGGTACGTGATGTCGGTGAGGTCCTCGAACCCGGGGACCGGCTGCCACAGCTCGGCGTTGAAAGTCACGGAATCGACTCTACTGTTGGGGGCGTGGTGGACGTCGACGAACTGGTGGCTGCGGCGCGCGTGGTGCGCCTGCCGATGCGCGTGCGCTTCCGCGGGATCACGGCCCGCGAGGTCGTCGTCTTCGACGGGCCGGCCGGCTGGGGCGAGTTCGGCCCCTTCCCCGAGTACGACGATGCCGAGGCCGCGCACTGGCTGCGGGCGGGGATCGAGGCCGCGTACGAGGGCTTCCCGGCGCCCCTGCGGGACGCGGTGGCGGTGAACGCGACGGTGCCCGCCGTTGGGCCGAGCCGGGTCCCGGAGATCCTGGCGCGGTTCCCCGGCTGCCGGGTCGCGAAGGTGAAGGTGGCCGAGACGGGGCAGACGCTGGCGCAGGACCTGGCCCGGGTGGCGGCCGTGCGGGAGGCGCTGCCCGACGGGGCGATCCGCGTCGACGCGAACGGCGGCTGGACCGTGGATCAGGCCGAGCGCGCGATCGCCCGGCTGCTCGAGGGCGGCCCGCTCGACTACGCCGAGCAGCCCTGCGCCACTGTGGAGGAGCTCGCCGAACTGCGCCGCCGCCTCGACGGTGCCTGTGACCTCGCCGCGGACGAATCCATCCGCCGCGCAGGCGATCCGATGCGCGTCGCCGAGCTGGGCGCCGCCGACGTGGCGGTGGTGAAGGTCGCCCCGCTCGGCGGGGTGCGCGCCGTGCTGGAGGTGGCGCAGACGCTGAAAGCTGCTGCGGGCGTGCGGGTCACGGTGTCCTCCGCGCTCGACACGGCGGTCGGGATGTCGGCGGGGATCGTCGCGGCCGCGTGCATCCCCGACGGCAACGCCGCGGGGCTCGGGACTGGAGGCTTCTTCGCCGCGGATCTGGGCGAGCATCCTCTGGTCGACGGTGCGCTCCGGGTGCGCGCCGTCGCGCCTTCGGTGCAGCGGGTCGAGGCCCTGGAAGTGTCTGGGGAGCAACGGGACTGGTGGCTCGCCCGCCTGCGGCGGTGTGCCGCCCTGCTGGGGTAGCGCTACTTCCAGGGCGCGTACGCCCAGCCCAGCAGGGTGGAGTTGGGAGCGATGTCGGGCTTCGGGATGATCTGGATCTGCGAGCCGTCGCCGAAGCCGCGGCTGAGGCCCTGGACCCCGCCGCTGAGGTACGTGCCGTTCCCGAGCGAGATGTCCACGTGGTAGCCGTAGTCGCTCTGGGAGAACACGAGCGCGCCGCGCGGAGCGGGCAGGGAGGAGTGGCCGAGCCCCTTGGCGGCGAGGTTCTGATAGAAGGAGCGGGCGGAGTCGTGCGGGATGCCGGTGCTGACGGTGCGCCCGTACGCGAAGTCGACGAAGTCCTCGCAGCCGTATTCGCCGTACGTGTCCGTGCCCATGAGCGTCATGCCGCGCGCGATCGCGGCCTCGGGGTTCGCGGCGTTGGCCGCCGGCGCGCCCACGGCTGCGATCGCGATGACGGTCAGGAGGGTCGTCAGTGATCGTCTCATCATTCTTTTGTAGTCCTACCGATGAGGTGTCGCCTGCAGTTCCGGGGTCGGAATCCGCTGGGAGTTTCCTGTCGGTGGGTCGGTCTAGGGTGCGGGGCATGGAGAACCTGATGACGGAGCTCGGCGCCGCGATGACCGGTGAGCGGGCGGAGCGCAAGCAGAAGCTCGAGTCGGTGTGGGTGCGGCTCGAGCCGTCGGATCATGCGTCCCGGTGCATCGCCGCGCACTACATCGCCGATGTTCAGGGCGAACTGGATGCGGAGGTCGAATGGGACGAGGTGGCGCTCGCCGAGTCCGCGCACGTGTCCGACGCGGACCTGCAGGCGGTGCACGAGTCGCTGTCGGTGGCCGGCTTCATGCCCTCGCTGCACCTGAACCTCGCCGACGGTTACCGCCGCCAGGGGCGGTTCGCCGAGGCGTCGGACCGGCTGCAGACCAGCCGGGAGTTCGACTTCGCGCTCGATTCCGCACCGGACCCGGCCTACGCCACCGTCATCCGAGAGGGGCAGGAGCGGTTGGCCGCGCGGATCGCGGCGGGGGATCGAACCGGGCAGCCGAGCCCGGCCACTGGCTCCTGAGCGCGACGGTGTTGCGGGCAGTTCCGGCGCGCGGATCCCGCGGGAGGACCGGCGTGCGGCGTCCTCGCCGTTCCGGCGGCCACAGCGGCCGGGGTTCCGTCAGCCGGGCGGGCGGTCGCGCAGGGCGCGGGCGGCGTCCTCCTGGCCCTGCTCGAACAGTGCGCCGATGAGCATGGTGCGCAGCGCTGCCTTCTTGACCTCGATGTTGGCGTCGCCGGGGAGCGCGGAGTCGATCACGGTGAATCCGTTGATCAGCGCGATCACGCCGCGTGCGGTGGTCGGGGTGATCTCGACGCCCGCGAGCGCCGCGGCGTCCTGCGCGACCGCGTCGGCAGCGCGCAGGTACTCCTCGATCACCACGCGGGAGGCCGGGTCGCGCGCCGCACGCAGGTAGGCCTCGATGAGCGCGAGCGACTCGGCTCCCCGAGTCCCGGTGACCTCGGCGAACGCGGCGATCACGCGATCGGGCGGGGCGGCGGTGTCGCCGAGGTGGCCCGCCAACCGGTCCAGCCGCTCGAACTCCTCCGCGACGAAGACGCGCATGGCCTCGTGCGTCAGGTCGTCGATGGACGCGAAGAAGTAGCCGATCGAGGTCGTGGGCAGCCCGGCGCGGGCGGTCACGGCGCGATGGGTCACCGAGGCGTAGCCCGATTCGCCGACCATGTCGACGGTCGCCTCCAGGAGCGCACGCCTGCGCTCAAGGGTGCTCCGGCGGTGTTTGCGCTCCTCCACGCCCCGCAGTCTAGGACGAATCAGAAGTCTGTACAAAGTTACAGACTCGGGCTAGGGTCAGACTCTGTAAGTTTGTACAGACTCGGCGCAACGCCGGGAGGGGCCAGGTCATGACCATCGAGTTCACGCACGAGTCCACGCGCGTCAATGCCTTCAGCGACGACGCGCTCGGCACGCTCGACGCCACCGGCCTCGCCGAGATGATCGCCGACGGCACCGTCGGCGTAGCCGAGGCCGCGGCGGCCGCGACGGAGCGGATCCGCGCCGTCGACCCAGCGACGCGCGCGGTGCGCTGGTGGTTGCCCGAGGGCGGGACCGGGCCGCAGGCCCCCGCGGACGCGGCGTTCTACGGCGTCCCGTCGGCGATCAAGGAGAACACCGCCTTCGCGGGCCTGCCCACCACGATGGGCTCGGCGGCCCTGCCGACGACGCCCGCGAAGCGCTCCGGGCCGGTCGCGGAGCAGTTCGCGGCGACCGGGGTCAACGTGCTGGCCTCGACGGTCATGCCGGAGTACGGCATGACCGCGAGCGCGGAGTTCGCCGACCGCGCGCCCGCCCGCAACCCCTGGAACACGGATTACACCGTGGGCGGCTCGTCGTCGGGCTCGGCCGCACTGGTCGCCTCGGGCGCCCTGCCGATCGCGCACGGCAACGACGGCGGTGGCTCGATCCGCATCCCCGCGGCGCTGAACGGCCTCGTCGGGCTCAAGGGCACGCGCGGCCGGCTGGCCGAGATGCCGGAGCTCAAGGTGCTCCCCGTCAACGTGGTGTGCGAGGGCGTGCTCACGCGTACCGTCCGCGACACCGCGCGGTACGTCGCCGCGGCCGAGCGGCACCGTCGGAACCCCGCGCTGCCGCCCGTCGGGCACGTGCGCGGGCCCGGCCGGCGCCGCCGGATCGGCCTGGTCACGGAGTCGGTCACCGAGTTCGGCATCGCCGCGCAGTGTGTCGCGCCCGTCCTCTCCCTCGCCGACGAGCTCACGGATCAGGGGCACGAGATCGTCGAACTGAGCATGGCCGACCTGCGGATCGACGGCGGCTTCGTCGACGACTTCCTGCACTACTGGGGCCTGCTCGCCGGGCTCGAGGTCGCCAGCACGGGAGCGCTGACGCCGGGCCGGTTCGGCCGGCTCGACCCTGTGACCCGGAGCCTGCTGCGGGCGGGGCTGCGCAGCGCACCGTCGATCCCCGGTGCGATTGCGCGGCTGCGCGCGGTGACCGGGAAGTACGAGCGGATGTTCGTCGAGCAGGGCGTGGACGCGATGCTCTCGCCGACCATGACGAACACCACCCCGCGGATCGGCCACCTCGACCCGAACCTGCCGTTCGACGAGTTCATGGCCCGCACCATCGCGATGGTGGGCATCACGCCGCTGAACAACGTCTCGGGCGGCCCCGCCATCTCCGTGCCGTGCGGGTCCGACGATGCCGGGCTCCCGCTGGGTGCCCAGTTCGCGGGCCCCGCGGGCACCGAGGCGGTGCTGCTCGAGCTCGCCTACGAGGTGGAGGAGTTGCGCCCCTTCGCACGGATCGACCAGTAACGGGTCCGCGTCAGCGGCGGAACCAGCTTCGCGTGGCGGGCTGCTCGCCGGGCACGGCGTGACCGTCGCACCAGTCCTCGGGGCGGACGGTGGCGCGGACCGCGTCGACATGGGAGCCGCAGCCCGTCCAGGTGGTCTTGCCGCACACGCGGCACGTGATGGCACTGCACATGGGCCGGACATTACACCCGCGGACCGCCGCCGGATGTATCCCCCAGGGGGGATGTGTCAGGATGGCGGTGACGGCGACGGAGGGAACGGACCATGGCGGAGTTCACGATGCGCGCGACGATCGACGCGCCCTACGACGAGGCGGTGGCGCGGGTGCGCGCCGCGCTGGCGGAGGTCGGCTTCGGCGTGCTCACGGAGATCGACCTGACGGCGACGCTCAAGGCGAAGCTGGGCGTGGACGTGCCGCCGAAGGTGATCCTGGGCGCGTGCCGCCCACAGCTGGCGCACGAGGCCCTCGGGATCGACCCGCGGGTGGCCGCGCTGCTGCCGTGCAACGTCGTGGTGTCGGCGTCGGGCGCCGCGCAGTCGCTGGTGGAGGTCATGGACCCGAACGTCATGCCCGAATTCACCGGCACCGCAGCGCTGTCCGGTGTCGCGGCGGACGCGCGCGAGCGGCTCGGCCGCATGCTCGACGGGCTGGCGGCATGAAGATCCCGGAGGAGGGTGCGAAGCCGATCGTGACGCGCCTGCGGCGCGCGCACGGCCACCTCGCCTCGGTGATCCGCATGTTGGAAGAGGGAGAGGAGTGCGAGGACGTGCTCACCCAGCTCGCTGCAGTGAACAAGGCTCTGGGGCGCAGTGGTTACGCCCTCGTGGCCACCGGTCTGCAGCACTGCATCGCGACCGAGGGCCCCGAGAACGTGGACCAGAAGAAGCTGGAGAAGTTGTTCCTGTCGTTGGCCTAGGTCAGCTCGTCGACGGTGACGGTGAAGCCCTGGGCGCGCAGGCGGTCGGCCAGTACGTCGCCGAGGGCGACGGCGGGGGTCAGGACGCCGGCGTAGGTGGGCAGGGGTGCGCCGCCGCGGGCGGTGTCGCCGTCCAGCGCCAGCGCCAAGGCGGCCTCGCCAAGCATGACGGCGGTGCCGCTGTAGCCGGGGTCGAGCTGCGCGCCGATGGTCGAGCGGTAGCGCCGGCCGCTCGTGGTGCGGGTGTACACCTCGCCGCGGAAGCGCCCCTTGGCCTGCGAGGCTTCGCTCGGACCCTCGCCGGGGGCCGGGAGGATCCGGTCGAGGACGGGGCGGAGCGGTTTGATCGCCAGCGCCGCCATGCCCAGGGCGAGGGCGCCCTGCACGGCGCGCGAGGCCACCGTCGAGACGATCGGGTTGGAGCCGACGGCCATCGTCTCCCGGTAGGTGAACTCGGGGCCGTAGCCGAAGTCGAGCAGGCCGTTGCTGCGGCGCACGACGCGGGTGTTGTAGCTGCCCATGAAGAACGGCGCGAGCGTGCCCGTCAGCGACGGATCGACCGTCTTCGCGTCCACCACGGAGAGGTCGCCCGGCTGCTTCGGGGTCTCGCGGGTGTGGTCGACGGTCAGCGAATGCGGCCGGCCTGCGATACGCCGGGCCTCGCGGTCGACGCTCACCTCGTCGGCGAGGCCGATCGCGGAGGCGATGGTGCCGCCGCTCGCGCCGCCGCGCAGATCGCGCATGACGAGCGTCGTGGAACCGAGCGTGCCGGCACCGTCGGCCTTGGCGCGCTCGTAGACGAGGAACGTGCCCAGATCCGAAGGGATGGAGTCGAACCCGCACGAGTGCACGATCTTCGTGCCGTTCGCGACGGCCTGCTCGTGGAACTTGTCGATCGAGCGGCGCGCGAACAGCACCTCGCCCGTGAGGTCGGTGTAGTGCGTGCCGGCGTTGACGCACGCGCCCACCACCGTCTCCCCGTACCGGGCGTAGGGGCCGACGGTGCTGCACAGGACCGTGGTGAACGCGACCATCTCGTCGAGGGTGGAGGGCTTGTCGACGTCCGCGACGACGATGCCCCACTCCTTCGCCTTCTCGCCCAGGCCCGCGCGCAGCTTCTCCAGCTTGGCCTGCGTGCGGCCCGCGAGGGCGATGCGCACGCCGTCCGGCGCGTGGTTCGCGAGGTGGCGCGCCGTCAGCTCGCCGACGAAGCCCGTCGCGCCGAAGACGATGATGTCGAATTCCCTGGTACCCGCAGTCATGCCGGCAATGTTAGCAGTGTTCGCGGGGGAGGGGGCTCACCCGTCCCACCGCGGATCGGCGCGCGGTGGGACGCGGGGGCCTACGGCGCTGTCCGGGGACCGAATTCGGCGCCCACCTCAGTGACGGTGGTGCACGGGAAGCCCGCTCGCCGTGAGTGCTCGCGGATCGTCGCCTCGCTGTCCGCCTGGTGGACGCAGTACACCTTGTCGCCCGCGGCGTAGCTCGTGATCCAGCGATAGGGCACGCCGAGCGATTCGGCGGTCGTGTTCGATGTGGCGGCGATCTCCGCGAGCGCCGCATCGTCGAGCGCGCCCGCGCCGGGAAGGTCCCGCTCGATGACGAAGGTCTTCATGGTGGTCATGGTGTTCTCCTAGCTTCGGGTTTTCGAACTCCTTCACCATCCGGCCGGACGGGCCCGCAGACATCGGGAGAACCTCCCCATCTCTGCGGCGCCGGGGATCTTGTTCGCCGGTCACCGGCGCGCGTACATTCGGCCGGTGGAGCTCATCGAACGCGACGACGACCTGTCGGTGCTGGTCGCGCACGCCGCCCGGGCGCGTGCGGGCGAGGGCAGTATGGTGCTCGTCACGGGCGAGGCGGGCGCCGGGAAATCGTCGCTGCTCGAGGAGTTCGCGTCCGGTGATCACGGCCTGCGGGTGGTGTGGGGCGCGTGCGATCCGCTGGGTACGCCCCGTCCGCTCGGGCCGCTGTTCGACGTGGCGGCAGCGCTCGGCGAGCCGACCCGGGCCGCGCTGACGAGCGCGGAACACGCCTATCAGATCTTCGACGCCGTGGCGGCCGATCTCGCGCGCGAGGCCACCCTCCTGATCATCGACGACGCCCACTGGGCGGACCAGGGCACCACGGACCTGCTGCGACACCTCCTCCGGCGGATCCGGCGGATCAGTGCGCTCGTCGTCGTCGGAGCGCGGAGCGGTGAGTCGGCCGACGTGGTGCGGCTCCTCTCGGGCGACATCGCCCGGACTGCGGGATCGGCGTCCATCGCGGTTCGGCCGCTCTCCGCGCGGGGCGTCGCGCAGCTGGTCGGTGAGCTGCCGCTCGACCCGCAGGTCCTGCACCGCGTCACCGCGGGGAACGCCTTCTTCGTGACCCAGATGATCGAGCATCAGGGGCAGACCCTGCCCGCGACGGTGCGCGACGCCGTTCTCGCGCGGACCGTCGGACTCCCCGCCGCGTGCTGGGAGGTCATGAACCTCCTGGCGTGCGCACCGGGGCCGCTGAGCGACGCCGTCCTGGGCCCGCTCGGGGTATCGACCGAGGCTCTCCGCAGGCTGGACGAGTTGCATCTGATCCACCGGACCGGGCGCGGCATCGCGTTCCGGCACGATCTGTGCCGACTGGCGGTGCTCGAGGTGATCCCGCCGGGCGCCGAGCCGCAGTTGCATCGCCGGCTGCTCGCCGCCTACGACGGCGTCGGTGGCACCGACCCCGTCATCGTGGCCCATCACGCGGCCGCGGCGGGCGACCGCGAGCGGCTGCGGATCGCGACGATCGACGCTGCGCGCTACTGCGCCAGGTCGGGCGCGCACAGGCAGAGCGCGGAGTTCTATCGCATGGCGCTCGATGCGGGCGCCGTCGGCGGACCGGACTCGGACGATGCGGAACTCCTGGAGGCGCTCGCCGCCGAGTGCTACCTGATCGACCGGCTGGACGAGGCTGTGGACGCGGGCGAGCGCGCGCTCGCTGCGCGTCGCGCGGCGCGGGACGAGGAGGGGATGCGCTCGGCGCACAACGCGCTCGCGGTCTACCACTGGTACAACGCCGACCGGACGACGGCGGACGACCACGTGCGGGCAGCAGTCGGTGACGGCGACGACACCTCCGACTCGGTGCACCGGGGCCATGCGTTCGCGATGAGCGCGTTTCTGGCGATGCAATCCTCGCAGGTGGACGATGCGCGGGAGGCGCTGCGCCACGCCGACGCGATCGCCCGCGCGTGCGGATCCGTCGAACTCGCCGCGCGCGTATCGATCATCAGCGGGGTGTGCGACGTGCTGACGGAGAGGTCGTCGGCGCGCGACGCCGTGCTCGACCTGCTCGCGCACGGCCCCGAGCACCTCGACGAGATCTACTCGAGCGGCTACAGCAACCTCGGTGCCCTGGACGTGGAGCAGCGACGGCTCCCCGAGGCGGCGGAGCTCCTCGGCCGCGCCATCGAGATGACTCTCGAACGGGACCTGCCCGTGTGCCGCGTGTGGCAGGTCGGCTCGCGCGGCAGGTTGGCCCTGATCACGGGGGACTGGCCTGCCGCAGTAGCGGACTCGTCGACGGTGCTCGACGGACCGGGAGCCCCACTCGCGCGGATCTGGCCGTCGCTGGTACGCGGACTGGTCTCCGTGCGGTCGACGGGCCTGCCCGCGCCGGAGCTGGACACCGCATGGGAGCTGGCGGCGCGGTACGGCGAGCCCCTCCGGGTGCTCCCAGCGGCCTCCGCATTGACCGAGCAACAGTGGCTGACCGGCATTCCCGATCCACGGGTCGGCGCCGTGGCCGAGTTGCTGGACCGGTACGGCGCCGCCGGGACGCAGTGGGCGCTCGGCGATCTCGCGCTCTGGGCTCGCCGGGCCGGCGGCACCGGCGAGCCCGCCGGTGTGGTAGCCGGGCCGTACCGCTCGTGGCTCGACGGCGACATCGCGGGGGCCGCCCTCGAGTTCGGGCGCATCGGCGCCGTCTACGACGCGGCGGTGGCATCGGTCGAGAGCGGCGGGGATCGCGCGGTCGCCGCGGGCCTGACATCGCTCGACGGGCTCGGCGCGTTCGCGGTGGCCGACAAGCTGCGCCGGGACCTGCGGGCCGGCGGCGCGACGGTGGTGCCCGCACGCCGACGTCGGTCGACGTTGGCGAACGCGGCCGGGCTGACCAGCAGGCAGCAGGAGGTCCTCGGCCTGCTCGCGGAGGGCTTGACGAACGACGAGCTCGCGAGCCGGCTGTTCCTCTCGGCGAAGACGGTGGACCACCACGTATCGGCGATCCTCACCAGGCTCGGCGTGGTGAACCGGCGCGACGCGGTCCGGCGTGGGCGCGAATTGGGGGTGATCGACCCGTAGGGAAGATGGGGGACCGCTCCCGATGAGTCCACAGCCGCGCCCGGCGAAGGTGGACGTCGTCGGCCGGATGGTCGGCACTGCCTTCCCATCAAGGAGCGACCATGAATTCCCTCACCCGACGTGCACTGTCCACGCTGATCGCGGCCGGCGCCGTTGCTGCCCTCACCGGTCCCGCGGTGGCCGTCGCCGCGCCCGCTGCGACGGGTGCGGTGCTGACCGTGTCGGCGCCGAACCGGTTCAACATCCACGTCCGCATCGAGGGCGTCTTCCGGATGAGCGTCGAGGATGCGAAGACGATCATCAGGTACATGAACGACCACCGTGCAGGTGGCGTGACCTACACGCTCCGCGGGGACGACCCCGGCACCGACGACGCCGTGCTGTTCGAGCGGTTCGCCGGGGGAACCGGTACCTACCCGGGTGGGGAGCTGGTGGTCGTGGGGGAGGGCCTGCACTACCTCCGGGAAATGGATGTGCCACGGCAGTACCTGAACGAGGACGACGGCCCCTTCGACTTCACCGACGAGGTGTACGCCCAGGTGCATCTTGCCTACGCGACGGGCGGCGACCGGTTCGCGACGAGCAACGTGGCCGTTCGGCAGTTCTGATCCGGCCGGTGGGGGCGGCGCACCTCGTCGTGCGTGGCGCGCCGCCCGCGTCACAAGCCGATGCCGACGCGGGCCTCGTCGTCGCGACGGGAGCGGCGACGCTGGAAGCCGCGGGCCGCCGCGGGGGCGAGGAAGAGCATGAGCAGCACGCGGATCAGCTGCGCCGCGACGACGAAGGTGATGTCCACGTTCGACGACGCGGCCACGGCGAGCACCGCGTAGATCCCGCCCGGCGTGGTCGCGAGGTAGCCGTCGAGGGTGGAGACGCCGGTCATCGCGGACAGGGCGAAACCGAGACCGGCGCAGCCGATCCCGACTCCGACGATGAGCAGGATCGCCCACGGGAGCAGGCGGGCCATCGACCGCAGCGACTCCCGGGTGAAGCCCACGCCGGCCTGCCAGCCGATCACCAGGTACCCGGCCATCACGAGGAGCCCCGGCACCGTCGCCCCGGCGGCGACACCCGACAGCGACAGCGCGGCGGAGGTGACCAGCGGGCCGAGGAGTCCGCCCGCGGGGAGGCGGGTCGCCAACCCGACGGCGAGCCCGCCGCCCACGCAGATCGCCGTGAACCCGAGGTCGAACCACCACGGCCGGCTCGGGCCGGACTCCGCGACCGACGCGCCGGGGACGTGCGGGTACAGCGCCGCGACCAGCGGTAGCGAGACGGTGACCAGGCCCACGCGCAGGTACTGGACCACGGCGACCGTCTTCTCGTCGCCGCCCAGTTCCCGGGCGATCGCGACCAATCCCGACGCGCCGCCCGCGACCAGCGCGAGCGAGCCGGTGATCGAATCCGTGTCCCGGTGCCGGCCGAGCAGTGCTCCGGCGCCCACGGAGAGCACGAGGGTGGCGAATCCGACCAGCAGCGCGGCCGGCCACCGCGATCCGAGCGCCGCGATGGTGTGCGCCTGCATGAGCGTGCCGATGTAGGCGCCGAGCACGCCCTGCGCCGCGAGCTGCACCGGCCGCGGGATCGGCCCCGGCGCCCGCCCGAACAGTGCCGCGGCCACCGCGCACACCAGCGCCGCGAACAGCGGGGCGCTGGGCACGCCGGCGGCGAGGAGCGCCGCGGAGAGCGCGCAGGAGGCGACGATCAGACCGGCCCACCTCGTCAGTTCGCTGCGCATGACAACAAGTATCTGCGTGATAAATGCGCTATGCAACTCGCAAAATGCACAAAAGTGTGAAGTAAACTCTTGCTATGTCCGATGTCAGCGAACTCCGGTACGGCGTGCACTCCCTGAGCCGGGAGATCCGTGCGCACCGCCGGCCCGGACCGTTCACCGAGACCCAGTACCTCATCCTCGGCAGCCTCGACCGCGACGGTCCGGCGACCCCGGCCGACCTCGGTGAGGCCCTGCACGTGCGCTCGCAGACCCTCACCCCCGCGCTCAACGCCCTCACCGACGCGGGCCTCGTGGGACGGCGCCGGGACGAGGCGGACCGTCGGCGGCAGTACGTGGAGCTCACCGCCGCGGGGCGCACCGTCATAGAGGAGGACCGCGCGACCCGCAACGCATGGCTCGAGGCCGCCATGGCCGAGCGGCTCACCCCGCTCGAACGCGACGTGCTCCTGCTCGCCGGTCCCGTGCTGGCGAAGCTGGCCGGTGGCTAGTGGGCTACGCGCCGATCGGCACGATCCCGTCCCGGCGCAGCAGGTTCTTCACGCCGTCGTCCTCGCCGAACAGATAGGCGCGAGCGAGCAGGTCGTTGAAGGCGTCGGCGACGGCGGGGTCGGTGTCGGAGACCGGCACCACCAGGAGCAGGCCTGTCTCCGCGTGGAGCAACAGGTGGTTCGCGGAGAACAGGGCGGTGCGCTTGTTGCCGTCCTCGAAGGGCTGAGCCCGCGCGACGCCCACGAACAGCGACAGCGCCGACTCGATCGGATCCGCACCGGCCGTGAGCATCGCGACGAGGTCCTGCAGTCCCGCGTCGGTGAGGGCCTCGGGGGAGTGCCGGCCGTACCGGGTGCGCACGCCGATCTGCTGGTCGTCGGTCCGCAGCTCGCCGGGGTGCAAGGCGCCGCTGCGGGTGAGGCGTGCATTGATGGCGCGGACGAACGCCGCATCGGTCGAGCGGCGCGCTTGGTCGAGGATGAACGAGGCCGCGTCGCGCAGGTCCTCCAGCAGGGCGAGATCGGCGCGCGAGGTGATCCCCTCGACACTGCCTGAACGGAGGAAGTTCTCCGTGTCGAGACGGCCGGTCGACAGCCCGTCGAAGACCTTGCCGGACGAATACACGACGCGCGCGAGGTCGGCGACGGTGATCGCGGTCATCCTCTGTTCCCTCCTCGCGACGTCCCGCAACGACGGTACGTCAGGTGCCGGGAGCCGAGCGAGCGCGAATGCGGTCGTAAGGTGGTGCGCATGCAGAAGCCGCCCAATCCGTCCACGCTGCAGGCGCGCGTGATCGTGGACGAGCTGGTGCGCGGCGGCGTCACCGACGTGGTCCTGTGCCCCGGCTCGCGCAACGCGCCGCTCGCGTTCGCGGTCCACGCCGCGGACCGGCGCGGCGAGCTGCGGCTGCACGTGCGGATCGACGAACGGACCGCGGGCTTCCTCGCCGTCGGCCTGGCCGCCGCGAGCCGACGCCCCGTGCCGGTCATCATGACCTCCGGCACCGCCGTCGCGAACCTCTCGCCGGCGGTCTTCGAGGCCAACTACGCCCGGGTGCCGCTGCTCGTGATCAGCGCGAATCGCCCCTACGAGCTGCTCGGATCCGGTGCCAACCAGACCGTCGAGCAGTTCGGCATCTTCGGCACGCAGGTGCGCGCGGCCCTGAGCCTCGGTCTCGCCGAGCCCGGCCTCGACCGCAACTCGCAGTGGCGCAGCGCCGTCTGCCGCGCGCTCGCTGCGGCCCGCGGCGCCCGCACCGGCAACGCGGGTCCCGTCCAGTTCGACATCCCGCTCCGCGAGCCCCTCGTGCCCGACGACCCGTCGCCCGCCCTCGCGCAGGGCAGGCCCGACGGTGGGCCGTGGACCGTCGCGCCCGTCGCCACCCTCGACGTGCCGCTACCGATCGACCTGACGCCGGACACCGTCGTCGTCTCCGGACACGGGGCGGGGGAGAACCCCGCCCTCGCTGGCCTGCCGACGGTCGCCGAGCCGACCGCGCCGCAGGCGGCGAACCCGCTGCATCCGTGGGCGCTGTCGGCGCTGAAGCCCAGGCAGGCCATCATCTGCGGCCGCCCGACCCTGCACCGCGAGGTGAGCGCCCTGCTCGCCGACCCGGAGGTCACCGTCTACGCCGTGACGACCGGGCCGCGCTGGCCCGACGTGTCCGGCAACGTCGCCGCGACGGGGACGCGCGTCGTGCCCGTCGGCGAGCCCGATCCGGTCTGGCTGCAGCGCTGCGCCGACGCCGACGCAGCGGCCCGCGAGGCCGTCGCGCAGGGCCTGGCGGACGGCCCGGTGACCGGCCTGCACGTCGCGCGGGCCGTGTGCGCGGCGCTGCGCCCCGGCGACCAGCTGGTGGTCGGCGCGTCGAACCCCGTCCGCGATGTGGCGCTCGCCGGGCACGTGCCCGACGGCGTGCGCGTGCTGTCCAACCGGGGCGTCGCCGGGATCGACGGCACCGTCAGCACCGCGATCGGCGCCGCACTCGCCCACCCGGACCGGCGCACCGTCGCGCTGATGGGCGACCTGACCTTCGTGCACGACGCGTCCGGGCTGCTCATCGGCCCCGAGGAGCCCCGGCCCGACAACCTCACCGTCGTGGTCGCCAACGACAACGGGGGCGGCATCTTCAACCTGCTCGAACAGGGCGAGGAGCGCTACTCCGGGGAGGAGTACGACGGTGCCGCCGCCCGGGTGTTCGGCACGCCCCACGGCACGGACATCGAGGCGCTGTGCGCGGCGTACGGGACGGCGTACCGTCGGGCGTCCCTGGACGACCTGGGATGGGAACCGGACGGACTGCGGGTCGTCGAGGTCCGGACCGAGCGGGCCGGGCTCCGGGCCCTGCACGCGGGGATGCGCGCGCGGATCCCGGGCGGGCGAGCGTGAGCCGCACGGCGCTGCGCCGGGTGCAGCTGGTGCTGCTGTCGGCGGCGATCCTCATCACCGGGCTGTGCGTGGTCCTCGTCGCGGCGGCCTGGCGCGACGACCGCACCATCGACGCCGACCGCGGCACCGCCACCGCGGAGGTGCTCTCCGCGGGCCCCCGGCGCTCGACGATCAGCTTCTACACGACCGACGGCGTCAACCACAATCCTGCGCTGGGCGTGCTCTACCCCAGCGAGCTGTCGGTGGGCGACCGGATCCAGGTCGAGTACAGCCGGTCGGACCCGGAGCTGGTCCGGGTGGCCGGACGGTCCGCCGTGGTCGCGGTCGTGCCCGCGGCATCCGTCGCCGCAGGGACCTGGCTGGTGATCGGGGCGATCATGGTGCTGCTCGCCGTCGGCCATCGTCGCGGCGACGGATCCCGGCCCGAGAGTTCACCTGACGTTCCGCGCACCGTCGACCCTTAGGCTCCGGCACGGCCCTCGTGCACGACACACTCGTCACGTGCGTATCGCGATCGTGGCCGAGTCCTTCCTGCCGAACGTCAACGGGGTCACCAACTCCGTGCTCCGCGTCCTCGAACACTGCCGCCGGACGGGGAGCGAAGCGATCGTGATCGCGCCGGATTCGGTGCCCGGCGAGGAACCCGCGCCACTCGAGCACCTCGGGTTCCCCGTGTACCGGGTGCCGGCGCGGATGCTGCCGCGGATCTCGTCGTTGCCGATCGGGCAGCCGAACATGCGGATCCTCGACGTGCTCCGCGCGTTCGAGCCCGACGTGGTGCACCTCGCCTCGCCCTACTTCCTGGGCGCGGGCGGCCTGGCCGCGGCCAAGCGCCTGGGCATCCCCACCGTCGCGATCTTCCAGACCGATGTCGCCGGGTTCGCCGGCTCCTACGGGCTGGGGCCGCTGGAGCGGGCCGCGTGGTGGTGGACCCGGCAGATGCACAAGCAGTGCGACCTCACCCTGGCGCCGTCGAGCGCGTCCGTGGCCGATCTCGAGGCGCATCGCATCCCGCGCGTGAAGACCTGGGCCCGGGGCGTCGACGGTGAGCGGTTCGCCCCGTCGCACCGCAGCGCCTCGCTGCGCGCCGCCTGGCTGGGGGACCGGCCGGACCGGATGGTCGTCGGGTTCGTCGGGCGGCTCGCCGCGGAGAAGCACGTCGAGCGGCTCGCCGGGCTGGCGGGGCGCGACGACGTGCAGCTGGTCATCGTGGGCGACGGGCCGGAACGTCCGCGGCTCGAGAAGGTGCTGCCGGGTGCCGTGTTCACCGGGCAGCTGGGCGGCGCGGAGCTGGGTGCGGCCTACGCCTCGCTCGACGTGTTCGTGCACGCCGGCGAGCACGAGACCTTCTGCCAGGCCGTCCAGGAGGCGCTCGCATCGGGCGTACCGTCGATCGCGCCGGACCAGGGCGGCCCGCGCGACCTGGTCGCGCACTGCCGTAACGGTTACCTGCTGCCCGTCGCCGAGTTCGCCGACCTGCTGCCCGGCGTGATCGACACCCTGGCCGATCCCGCGCTGCGCGCCCGGTTCGGCGAGGCCGCCCGCAAGTCGGTCCTCGCGCGCACCTGGCCCGCGCTGTGCGACCAGCTGTTCGCGCACTACGCGAGCGTGATCGCCGGACCTGCGACGAATCGTGGCGTCCGCGCGGTCGTGTAGCTTTCGGGTCATGGCAAGGGCCTCCCTGGACAAGAAACCCGGCGACGTCGCGTCGATGTTCGACGGTGTCGCGCGCCGCTACGACCGGACGAACACGCTCATGACGGGCGGGTTGGACCGGTACTGGCGCGCCCGTACCCGGCGTGCGCTCGACCTCAAGCCGGGGGACCGCGTCCTCGACCTCGCCGCCGGGACGGGCGTCTCGACGGTGGACCTCGCCCGGTCCGGCGCGTGGGTCGCGGCGTGCGACTTCTCGACGGGGATGCTCAAGGCCGGTGCGTTCCGGCGCGTGCCGATGGTCGCGGGTGACGCGATGGCGCTGCCGCTGGCGGACGACTCCTTCGACGCGGCGACCATCTCCTTCGGGCTGCGCAACGTCCAGGACACCGTCGCGGGCCTGCGCGAGATGGCCCGCGTGGTGCGGCCCGGCGGCCGGCTCGTGGTGTGCGAGTTCTCCACGCCGACCAACGGCGCCTTCCGCGCGCTGTACGAGAAGGTCGCGCTGGAGGCGATCCAGGTGGTGGCGAAGGGATCGTCGAATCCGGAGGCCTACACCTACCTCGCGGAGTCGATCCGGAACTGGCCGGCGCAGGCCGACCTCGCGGCGCTGGTCCGCGAGGCGGGCTGGGGCGACGCGTCCTGGACGAACCTGACGGGCGGCATCGTCGCACTGCACACCGCGACCCGCCCGCTAGGCTGAACCCGTGGAGAAGACGGTAGCCGGGGTCTCACTGGGGTCCGACGAGTTCGCGGCCGGGATCCGCGCGGATCTGGCCCGCGTGGAGCAGGTCATCGCGGACGGCATCGCCGAGGCCGACGGGTGCGTGATCGAGGAGGCCCTGCACCTGTTCCAGGCCGGCGGCAAGCGGTTCCGGCCCATGTTCACGGTCCTCTCCGGCCGGATCGGCGGTTCGCCGTCCGAGGAGGTGATCACCGCCGCGGCCGCGATGGAGCTCACCCACCTCGCAACGCTGTACCACGACGACGTGATGGACGAGGCGGACACGCGCCGCGGCGCACCGTCGGCCAACGCGCGGTGGGGCAACTCGATCGCGATCCTGGCGGGCGACTACCTGTTCGCGCGCGCCTCCGCGTACGGCGCGGACCTCGGTCCCCGGGCCGTGGGAGTGATCGCGAAGTGCTTCGGCGAGCTCGTCACCGGGCAGATGCTCGAGCTCAAGGGCGCCGGCGAGGGCGATCCGGTGCAGCACTACCTCGACACCATCTGGGGCAAGACCGGCAGCCTCATCGCCACGTGCGGCCTGCTCGGCGCGCTGCACGGCGGCGCGGACGAGGAGACGGCGCAGCGGATGTACCGCATCGGCGCCGCGATCGGCATGGCCTTCCAGATCAGCGACGACATCATCGACATCAGCTCGATCGCCACGGAGTCCGGCAAGACGCCCGGCACGGACCTGCGCGAGGGCGTGTTCACCCTGCCGGTGCACTACGCGCTGCGCGACTCCGGGCCGGAGGCCGACCGGCTGCGCGAGATCCTCGTCGGCCCCGTCACCGACGATGCCCTGGTCGACGAGGCCATCGAGCTCCTCGGCCGCTCCGCCGGCATGAAGGAGGCCCAGGCCGTGCTCGCGCGGTACGCGGACGAGGCCCGCGCCGAGCTCGCCGCGCTGCCCGAGTCCGAGCCGCGCGCCTCGCTCGAATCCCTCGTCACCTTCACGGTCGCCCGCCTGGGCTGAGGTCTGCGCGTGCTGGGCCCCCGGAGCCGTACCGGGAATCTGATCCGCACCGCGCTGTTGCTGGCGCTGGTCGCGGGTTTCGTGATGGCCAGCGGCGCGATCTTCGGGCGCACCACCTTCCTGCTGTCGATCGTCCTGGCCGCCGGGGTCTGCGCCTACCTGTACGTCAGCGGACCGTCGTTGCCCCTGCGCGCGATGCACGCCCGGCGGGTGTCCGAGCTGCAGCAACCCGCGCTGTTCCGGCTGGTCCGCGAGCTGTCCACCTCCGCGCGGCTGCCGATGCCCGCGGTGTACGTCTCCCCGACCGCGGCACCCAACGTCCTCGCCGCCGGCCACGGGCCGTCGCACGCGGCGGTGTGCGTCACCGTCGGGCTGCTCGAGCTGCTGCCGGAGGACGAGCTGCGCGCGGTGCTCGCACACCAGCTCGCGCGGATCGGCGCCCGGGACACCCTGACGGCCTCGGTCGCCGGCGCGCTCGGCGCCGTGATCTGCGGGTTCGCCGGGTTCGGGTATCTGCTGGGGTTCGGCGACGGGGGATCACGGCGCAGCCGGGTCGTCGACGCGATGCTGTCGGTGCTCGCCCCGATCGCCGGTGCGCTGATCCGGCTCGGTGTCTCGCGGACCGTCGACTACCGCGCCGACCATTCCGCGGCACTGCTCACGGGCGCGCCGTCCAGTCTGATCCGCGCCCTGCGCGCCGTGTCCGACGGTGCCGCGCGCGCCCCCCTGCCGCCTGAACCGGACCTCGCCGTACACGCCGACACGATGCTCGTGTACCCGTTCCTCGACGGCGACCGCCTCGGTCGCGTCTTCCGCACCCAGCCGCCGGTGGAGCGGCGGGTCGAGCGCCTGGAGGCGCTGACCGCGTAGCCGGTTCGACGGTGCGGTGTCTGGTGGGTTCGGCGGCGTGTGGTGGGGGACCGGTCGCCGAGTGGGGGACATTCGAGCCCCTGCCGGCGGAACGGCGTCTGGTGTGGGGTGGAACGCCTGGTGGGGGAATCGGTGTCGCGCGGGGGACGAAAAGCTGTGAGTACTCGCCAGTAGCCTGTGGATGAACGGGTCTTCGGAGCGAACTCGAAGCTCGGGCACTGGTTGACTGCGGTGCATGGGGGAGCTGCTGACGAGGGAGTATCTCCTCGCTACGGGTCGGAGTAGCGCCGAGATCAGTCGCGCCGTGGACCGGGGCGAGCTGATCTGGCTGGCGAAGGGCGTGTACGCGCTCGGCGCGGACTACTCCGCGCCCGAGCTGTACCGGATGCGGGTGCTCGCGGCGGCGATGTCGTGCGGCGGGGTGCTCAGCCACGAGAGCGCGGCGGTCCTGCTCGACGTCCCGTACCTGCGGCCGGAGCGGAAGGATGTGCATTTCACGGTTGACCGAGTGCACGGCGGCGGCCGGCGGCCGGGGATCCACGTGCACCCGCGGCCGCTCGCCGCCGGGGAGGTCGTGCAGCTCGACGGGACGCGGGTTACCTCGCGGACGCGCACCCCGATCGATGTCGCCATGACCGGCGATCTGATCCGCGGCGTGGCCGCCATCGATGCGGTGCGGCACGCGCCGCGGTTCCCGAAGCCGACGGATCCGCCGCCGGTGTCGCTGGCCGCGCTGACGGATTGCCTCGATCGGTTGGGGCGTCGGCGGGGTTCCGCGGTCGCCCGTCGTGCGCTGGGGATGTCCGTGGACTGCTCCGGATCGCCGGGAGAATCGTGGTCGCGGGTGCTGATCCACTCGTGGGGGCTGCCGGCGCCGCGGCTGCAGACCCCGTTCGACTTCGGCGGCCGGCGGGTGTTCGCCGACTTCGAGTGGGGGTCGCTCATCGGCGAGTTCGACGGCAAGGGCAAGTACGGCACCACCGACGCCGAGCGCGCCGCGGCCCTCGAGGCGGAGAAGGACCGGCACGCATTGTTCGTGGGCGCCGGCTTCGAAGTCGTGCGGTGGGACTGGGACGACCTGCTCAACGATGCCCTCCTGCGCGCGAAGCTGACTCCGACCCTCGCGCGCCACGGCCTCCTCTCCGCGTAGTGCCGCCGGCGTCCAGTGGGGGGATTCGGCGTGCAGCGGGGGAGTCGGCGTCGGGCGGGGGAGTCGGCTTCTGGAAGGGGAGAACCGGTGTTTGGCGGGGGCGCGAACGTGGGGTGAGGGAGGAGTTGGCGTCCAGTGGGGGATTCGGCGCCGAACGGGGGACGACCGATCCCCCACCGGAGGAACGGCGTTTGGCGTGGGCTGGAACGCCAGGGTGGGGGTCGGCGTGTGGCCGGGGAGCGACCGCGGGGTGGGGGACGGCGACGCTGTGCCCGAGGCGTGACGAAATCCGCCGCTCCTCTCCTGACGTGAGGAAACCCACAGCCGAGATCACGGACCCCACGGCCGCTACCTCCAGCGGGGCGACCAGGAACCGAACGAGGGACGAAGGGCGGCGTCGCCGCCGAGCGATTCTGCAGTGGCCGAGCCGATAGGCGAGGGCGCGAAGCCCAGCGAGCGGCGATGCCGCCCTTTGGCCCGGCCGCGAGCGCACCGTCGAACTACGCGGCCGGCCGCGAGCGCGCCGTCGAACCGCGAGCACACCGTCGCACCACCCGGCGCGACGGTGCACCGTCGAACCAGGGGGCCTAGCGGTAGTTGACGAACTGCACCGCGATATCGAGGTCCGCGCCCTTGAGCAGCGCCTGGACCGACTGCAGGTCGTCGCGCGACTTGCTGGTCACGCGGAGCTCGTCGCCCTGGATCTGGGCCTTCACCGACTTGGGGCCCTCGTCGCGGATGAGCTTGCTGATCTTCTTGGCGTTCTCGCTGGTGATGCCCTCGACCAGGGTTCCCGTGATCTTGTAGGTCTTGCCGGAGGCGACCGGGTCACCGGCGTCGAAGGCCTTGAGCGACAGTCCACGCTTGATGAGCTTCTCCTGGAACACCTCGAGGCCGGCCTTGACGCGCTCCTCGGCGTCGGAGGTGAGGACCACCTTGTCCTCGCCGGAGAACTCGACCGTGGTGTTGGTGCCGCGGAAGTCGTACCGCTGGCTGAGCTCCTTCGCCGCCTGGTTGAGGGCGTTGGCGACCTCCTGGCGGTCGATCTTGCTCACGACATCGAACGACGAATCGGCCATCTTTGGCTGGACTCCTAATCTGTTTGACCTGCGGGTTTGCGCGGTCCCGGTGGGGGCGATGTAGTCTACTCTCCGCTGCCTTCACGGGCAGTGAACGGCACGTTGCCCGAGCGGCCAATGGGAGCGGACTGTAAATCCGTCGGCTTAGCCTACGTAGGTTCGAATCCTACACGTGCCACCCGCCTCGACCCCCGGCGATCTCGATCGCCGGGGGTCGCTGCGAAAACGGATTGACCTGCGGATTTGGTTCTTCTCGGTCGCGGTGTGTAATCTCGTTGAGGCTCTTGGAGCGCCGGAGACGGTGCCCCCGGGACCACGCCCCCTTAGCTCAGTCGGCAGAGCGTTTCCATGGTAAGGAAAAGGTCGACGGTTCGATTCCGTCAGGGGGCTCGCTAGACCAGTGCAATGTGCTGATAGCTCAGGGCGGTGTAGCTCAGCTGGTTAGAGCGCACGACTCATAATCGTGAGGTCGGGAGATCGAGCCTCCCCACCGCTACAACTGACAAGAGATTTGCGAAAGAGGGAACGTCGTGGCTTCATCGACAGATGTTCGCCCCAAGATCACCTTGGCGTGCGAGGTGTGCAAGCACCGCAACTACATCACCAAGAAGAACCGTCGCAACGACCCCGATCGCCTCGAGCTGAAGAAGTTCTGCCCGAACTGCGGCTCGCATCAGGCGCATCGCGAGTCGCGCTAAGCGAAACGTTGACGAAGGGGAGGGCATCCGCCAAGGATGCCCTCCCCTTTGGCATACTGCTTCCAGCCCATTCACGTTAGGTAGGTTCCCCACGTGAGCAATGACATCGATGTACCGGGTGGTCCGGTCACCGAGCAGCTCAGCCCGGAAGAGGTCGCGGAGCGCACACGCGCCGCCGTCGGCTACAACTACGAGTTCTCCGAGAAGTACTTCGTCAGCCGCGAGAAGGTCCGGGAGTTCGCCAATGCGAGCCAGCTGAGCGATCCCGTCCATCACGACGTGGAGGCGGCCCGGGCCGCCGGCTACGCCGACCTCGTCGCGCCGCCCATCATGTTCTCGCTGATCGGGATCATCGCGCATCGCCCGCTGTTCGAGAACGCGATCGTCGGCTATGGCCGCCGCCCCGTCGTGCAGTCGGAGCAGAAGGTGCAGTTCCACGCCCCGATCCTCGCGGGCATGACGCTGACCACGCACGTCCACTTCGACGCGTTCAAGCAGGTCGCGGGTGTGGATCTGATCGTGACGCGCAACGAGATCTCCGATCAGGACGGCAACCCGCTCGTCACGTCCTGGACCACGCTGGCCGGCCGGTCGGGTGAGGGTGAGGATGCGGGATTCGTCAGTGCAATGGAAAAGGTGATGATGTATGGCGCTTCGTAACTTCGCGGACGTGTCGGTGGGCGAGGAGCTCCCCGAGCGGGTCTTCGAGCTGACCCGCGGCGACCTCGTCAACTACGCCGGCGTCACCGGCGACCCGAACCCCATCCACTGGTCGGATCACATCGTGAAGCTGGCCGGCATGGAGGACGTCGTCGCGCAGGGCATGCTCACCATGAGCCTGGGCTCGAACTACATCACCGAGTGGCTGGGTGATCCGGGCGCGCTGAAGGAGTACAGCGTCCGCTTCACCGCGCCGGTGTTCGTTCCCGCCGACCAGAAGGCGGAGCTGCTGTACTCGGGCAAGATCAAGTCCCTCGACGAGGAGAGCAAGACGGGCGTCGTCTTCCTCACCGTCAAGCAGGGCGACCGCAAGATCTTCGGCAAGCCGGTCGCCACCGTCCAGTTCGGCTAGTACGACGGTGCGCGGTCCCGCCGGCCCGGACGACGGGTCACCGTCGGACCGGCCCGACCGGGATGGACTGCCGGGCCTCTGACGGGGCGTTTTGAGGTGCGGCACCGATGTGCCGTACACTGAACTGTCCGCACCACGCGGCGGGCGTGCGAAAGCGCGCCCATCGAACGGTGCGGGTGCGGGACCGCGAGGTCCCGCAAAGGGGTGTAGCTCAGTTGGTAGAGCAGCGGTCTCCAAAACCGCAGGTCGCAGGTTCGAGTCCTGTCGCCCCTGCACAGGCGGGCCCCGGCGCCCGGCTCTGACATCGGTCGGCCCACGGGTCGCCGGAGGAACAGCGGAGGGAAGTGCGTGAGCGACGAGAAGGACGACGCGACCACCGGCGAGACCGCCGGGGACAGCGCCGCCGAAGACGCCCAGCAGGCCCGCCCCTCCGGTAAGCGCTCCAGCGGCCGGCGTGGCCGCACGGCGCTGGCCGAGGCGCCCGAGCCCGGTGAGTCGACGACGGTGTCCGGTACTGCGAAGAAGTCCGCGGCCGCGAAGCCCTCGCGCAATCCGTTCGCCGCCATCTGGCTGTACATCCGCCAGGTCGTCGCCGAGCTGCGCAAGGTCATCTGGCCCACCCGCAGCCAGATGGTCAACTACACGATCATCGTGCTGCTCTTCGTGGTGATCCTCACCGCGATGATCAGCCTCCTCGACCTCGGCTTCGCGAAGCTGATGTTGTGGGCGTTCGGCAAGTAGCCGGACCGCCCGAGAAGACGAGACGGAAGGAACTTCGGCGCTGTGAGCACCCCGGAGCACAACGAGGCCGAGCAGGACTCCCCTGAGGGCGTGCTGGTCGATGGCGCCGAGGCGACCGAGGTCGAGTCGGCCGAGGACGAGGCCATGATCGAGGCCGAGGAGAGCGTGTTCGGCACCCCCGACGACGACGCGGCCGCCGGCGACGGCGCCGAGCTCGTCGAGGAGGAGGCCGAGGAAGAGGTCGAGATCGACCCCGTCGAGGAGCTGAAGGCGCAGCTGCGCACCGCCCCCGGCGACTGGTACGTGATCCACACCTACGCGGGCTACGAGAACAAGGTCAAGGCCAACCTCGAGACCCGTGTGCAGAACCTCGACGTCGGCGACTACATCTTCCAGGTGGAGGTCCCCACCGAGGAGGTCACCGAGATCAAGAACGGCCAGCAGAAGCGGGTCAACCGCAAGGTGCTGCCGGGCTACATCCTGGTGCGCATGGACCTCAACGACGAGTCCTGGGGCGCGGTGCGCAACACCCCCGGCGTCACCGGCTTCGTCGGCCTGACCAGCAAGCCCTCGCCGCTCACGATGAACGAGGTCGTGAAGTTCCTGCTCCCCGAGAGCGCCCGCACCAAGCCCGCCAAGGACAAGAGCGCAGTGGGTGCCGACGGGTCCGGCGCGGCCGCGTCCGGTGGCGCCGTGTCGCAGGGCCCCGCGGTCGAGGTGGACTTCGAGGTCGGCGAGTCGGTCACCGTCATGGACGGCCCGTTCGCCACCCTGCCCGCGTCGATCAGCGAGATCAACGCCGAGCAGCGCAAGGTCAAGGTGCTCGTCTCGATCTTCGGCCGTGAGACGCCCGTCGAGCTCGCGTTCAACCAGGTCGAGAAGATCTCCTAGCGCGACACCAATGCTTCCCGCGCCGGTACACGGGCGCGGGGTGATGAAAAAGGATACTGAGGATGCCCCCGAAGAAGAAGAAGGTCGCCGGGCTCATCAAGTTGCAGATCCAGGCCGGGCAGGCCAACCCTGCTCCGCCCGTGGGTCCCGCGCTTGGTCAGCACGGCGTCAACATCATGGAGTTCTGCAAGGCGTACAACGCCGCGACCGAGTCGCAGCGTGGCAACGTCATCCCGGTCGAGATCACGGTCTACGAGGACCGTTCGTTCGACTTCAAGCTGAAGACTCCTCCTGCTGCGAAGCTGCTGCTCAAGGCCGCAGGCGTGCAGAAGGGCTCGGGCGAGCCGCACAAGACCAAGGTCGCCAAGGTGACCTGGGATCAGGTGCGCGAGATCGCCGAGACCAAGAAGGAAGACCTGAACGCGAACGACATCGATCAGGCCGCGAAGATCATCGCCGGTACTGCTCGCTCGATGGGCATCACCGTCGAGTAAGTCGCCAGGGCGCGCTCGCGCGCCCGAGTGTTATCGGGACGTCTCGTGCGTCCCGTGGGAGGGCCCGCTCGGCCCGCAGAACCACTCACTGCCCACTAGCCGGGCAAGAAACGAAAGAGTTTTCATGAGCAAGAACAGCAAGGCCTACAAGGCCGCTGCCGAGAAGGTCGACAAGGACAAGCTGTACAGCCCGCTCGAGGCCGTCACGCTCGCCAAGGAGACCTCCTCCACCAAGCAGGACGCCACCGTCGAGGTCGCGATGCGCCTCGGTGTCGACCCCCGCAAGGCCGATCAGATGGTGCGCGGCACCGTCAACCTGCCGAACGGCACGGGTAAGACGGCGCGCGTGATCGTGTTCGCCGTCGGCGACAAGGCCGAGGAGGCCAAGGCCGCCGGTGCCGACGAGGTGGGCGCCGAGGACCTGATCGAGAAGATCCAGGGCGGCTGGCTCGAGTTCGACGCCGCGATCGCCACCCCGGACCAGATGGCCAAGGTCGGTCGCATCGCTCGCGTGCTCGGCCCCCGTGGCCTCATGCCGAACCCGAAGACCGGCACCGTCACCCCCGACGTGACCAAGGCCGTGGGCGACATCAAGGGCGGCAAGATCACGTTCCGCGTCGACAAGGCGTCGAACCTGCACTTCGTGATCGGCAAGGCGTCCTTCGACGCCAAGCAGCTGGTGGAGAACTACGGCGCCGCGCTGGACGAGGTCCTGCGCGCGAAGCCGTCGGCGGCCAAGGGCCGGTACCTGAAGAAGGTCACCGTCTCGACGACCACCGGACCGGGCATCCCGGTGGACCCGTCGCGAGTGAGCAACCTCGCGGAGGAGGAGGCGTAGGCCTTCCCCGCATCAGGGCCCTGATCCACGAAGCCCCCGATCTCCGCGAGGAGGTCGGGGGCTTCGTCGTGTCCGGGGACGCCGCGCTCAGAGCAGGGACAGCACGTACGAGCTGGAGCTCGAGCTGATGGCCGCGATGAAGATGATCGCGTAGATCACGACCACGACCAGCAGCATCGCGCTGCTGATGCCGCCGAGGATGGCACCGACCAGCGCGACGGTGTTCTTGTAGCCGCGCTCCTTCGACTTGTTCAGCGCGATCCAGCTGACGATCAGGCCGATCGGGCCGCAGCAGACGAAGTTGAGGACCAGTCCGACGATGCCCATGGCGTTGTCGGGGTCCTGCATCTCCCCGTTCGGCACGGGGTAGCCGCCCGGGTACGGCTGGGCCGCCGGGTAGCCCTGGCCGGGGTACGACGGTGCCTGACCGTACGGGTCGTACTGCCCGGCGCCGTACTGGCCCGCGCCGTACTGCGCGTTCGGGTCGTTCGTGGCGTACGGATCCTTGTTGAACGGGTCCTGCGGGTTCTCGGGGTAGCCCATGCGTCAGACGAGGAAGTAGGAGGTCGACGAGCCGCTGGCGGCCAGTGCCACGCCGAGGATCAGCCACAGCACGAGGAGAACGGTGCCGATGGCGCCGAGGATCACGCCGATGAGGGCCGGCGTGTTCTTGTAGCCCCGCTGCTTGGACTTGTTCAGCGCGATCCAGCTGACGATGAGGCCGACGATGCCGCCGCAGACGAACACCAGCACGAGGCCGACGATGCCGAGCGTGTTGTCGGGGTCGTTGAGCTGCTCGCCGTTCGGGCCGACGGGGGCCGGCTGGCCCGGGTACGGCTGCCCGGCGAAGGGCTGCTGCTGGCCGGGGTACTGGTTCGGGTCGGGCTGCTGGCCGTACGGCTGCTGGCCGGGGTACTGGTTCGGATCCGGCTGCTGGCCGTACGGATCATTGGGCGTCGACATAGTGAATTCTCCCCTTGGTAATGCGAAGCTTAGGTCCGGATAAGCGTAACCGAAAGCCGCTGGCGGATCACTTGGAGGCGCCTTGGAACATCGAGACCCGGTCGATGTGCGACCTCGAAAACCTGTCACCCGACGTCGGTATCCTCGCGCCATGGACGACGACAGGCTGTTGACGCGGATCGGCGCGCTGCTGCGGCAGGCCGAGGGGACCGACAACGAGCACGAGGCGGCCACGTTCACCGAGGCGGCACAGCGGCTCGCCACCGCCGCGTCGATCGACCTGGCTGTGGCCCGCGCCCACCAGCGCGGTACCGAGCGGGCGCGGGCGGCGCCGGAGCAGCGCACCGTCCGGATCGGGGAGGCGGGCCGGCGGGGCCTGCGCACCTTCGTCGAGCTGTTCGTGGCGATCGCCCAGTCCAACGACGTGCGGTGCGATGTCGCGTCCAACTCCACCTTCGTCTTCGCCTACGGCTTCGCGGAGGATGTCGACGCGTGTGAGGCGCTGTACGCGTCGCTGGTCATCCAGATGGTCCGCGCGTCGGACGCCTACCTGCGCTCGGGCGCCCACAAGTCCGAGACGGTGCAGCAGCTCTACGAGGACCGGCGCACGCGCCGGCGGTGGGTCGAGACCAAGCCGGTCTCGGGGGTCACGGCGCGGATCAACTTCCAGTCCGCGTTCGCGGCGCGGATCGGCGCGCGGCTCGCCGAGGCGCGCGCGGCGGAGACGGCGCAGGTCGTGGAGCGGGGCGAGCCCGGCACCGCCATCGCGCTGCGCGACAAGGAGGTCGAGCTCGCGTCGTTCTACCGCGGTGAGTCCACGGCCCGCGGGCAATGGCGTGGCTCCAGGGCGTCGGCCGGCTACTCCGACGGTGCGCGCCGCGCGGGCGACAAGGCCGGCCGGTCGGCCCGGCTCGGCGACCACGCCGAGCTGGGCGGTGGGCGCGCCCTGGAACGCGGTGCGCCGTGAGCCCGCCCTCTTCGCCGTTCCCGCCGCCCCCGCGGCGCGGGCCGGCGTTGTGGTGGGCGCTCGGGGGCGCGGTCGCGCTCGTCCTGGTGGTCGTCGCGGTCGCCGCGGTGCTCCTGGTCCGGTCCTCGGGCCGCGGCCCGTCCCCGTCGACGGTGGCGGCACCGTCGACCTCGGTGGCGGGGACGGGCGGATGCGGCATGCCCGGGCCGGGCTCGACGGTGCCGATCACGGACCGGGTGGTCTCCGGGCCGCTGTCCTTCCCCGTCTCGGCGGCGCCGGGGTGGACGGCGCAGCGGTACCAGCTGTTCGCGCCCGGAGCGCAGACCGCGGGCCTGCGGCAGAAGGTGCCCGGCCACCAATGGGACGCGCACGCCGAGATCGGGCAGACCACCTTCGCCCCCAAGGCGTCGGCCGAGGACGCGGCGCGCCGGATCATCCCGTGCATCGTCGCGAGCAGCCGGTACGACTCGTACCGTCCGCGGCTCGAGGGTCTCACGGAGCCGGAGGCGATCACGGTCGACGGGGTGCCCGCGGCCCGCGTCACCGGCCGGATCCTGGTCAGCCGCGCGGGGCTGGACATCACCGGTGACGTGCTGACGGTCGTGGTGATCGCGTCCGCCCCGCAGACCTACTTCCAGTCGGACAGTCCGATCGGCGACGCGGCGCTCGCCGCCGTGGCGCAGGACATCTTCGACCATCTCAAGGTTGCGAGGGACGTATGAATCAGCCGTTCGGCTCCGGTGCGCCTGCGCCGAAGCGGCCGAACCGCGCCCTGTGGTGGGCCGTGGGCGTCGCGGTGGTCCTGGTCCTTGCTGTGGCGGTCGCCGCGGGCGTCGTCGTGGTGCGCAGCCAGGCGGCGGACGGTGCGCGTGAGGCACCGTCGTCGATCGCGGGCCGGTCGACGACCGCTGCCGCGGGCTGCGGGACGCCGGGGCGTTCGTCGACCACCCCGGTCGCGGAGCGCGTGGTGTCCGGGCCGCTGTCCTTCCCCGCATCAGCGGCACCCGGATGGAAGCAGATGGGCTACACGACCGTCGCGGAGAGCGTGGAGGCGCAGGGGCTGTACCTGATGGTGCCGGGCGAGCCGTGGCAGGCGCACGTCGAGATCGGGATGACGAACTTCGACGCCAAGGTCCCGTCCGACGAGGCCGCGCGCCGCCTGATCCCGTGCATCGCCGCCGGGGCCGCGTACAACCACGGCGCAGCGCGGGTCGAGGCGGTGACTGCACCGGAGGCGGTCGTGGTCGACGGCGTGCGGGCGCATCGCGTGACGGCCCGATTCCTCGTCGATCGTTCCGGACTGAGTCTGGCGGGCGACGTGGTTACTGTTGTGGTGATCGACTCGGCGCCCCAGGCATACTTCGAGTCGGACACCCCGATCGGGGATACCGCCCTCGCGGCGGTGGCCCAGCAGGTCTTCGAGCAGCTCAAGGTGGCGAGGGACGTATGAGCAACCCGCAGGATCCGTACGGGCAGCAGCCCAACCCTTACGGGCAGCAGCCCGACCCGTACGCACAGCCCGACCCGTACGCGCAGGGCGGCTACCAGTACGGCTACGGCCAGCAGCAGAACCCGTACGCGCAGCAGCCCTACCAGCAGGGTTATCAGCAGCCGGGGTATCAGTATCCGGGCCAGACGCCGCAGGGGCAGCCACCGCAGAAGCCGAAGCGCACCGGCCTGTTCGTCGCGATCGGCGTGGCCGTCGTCCTGGTCATCGCAGTCGCGATCGCCGCGGTCGTCATGGTGATGAACTCCGGCTCGGAGGGCAGCGGCACCGCCGCGGCCACCACGAGCGCGGCAGCCACCACCAGCGGCGGCGCCACAGGGGCGAGCTGCGGCATGCCCGGCACGGGGCTGGCGTCCGACATCACCGACCGCGTCGCCTCCGGCCCGCTGTCCTTCCCCGTCTCGGCCGCCCCGGGCTGGGAGAAGGAGAGCTACACCGTGTACGCGCAGAGCATCGCCGCGGCGGGCCTGCAGAAGTCCACGGGTGACGGCCAATCATGGCAGGCCGGCGCAGAGGTCGGGCAGACCAACTTCGGATCCAAGCTGGACCCGAAGGACGCCGCGGCGCGGATGATCCAGTGCATCGCCGACGGCGCCGGATACAACAGCGCCACGTCCCGTCGGGTCGAACAGAGCGCGCCCGAGACGATCACGGTCGACGGGGTGTCCGCGGCCAAGGTCACTGGCAAGATCCTGGTCACGGCGCCCAATGTCACCGTCCCGGGTGACGACGTCACCGTCGTCGTGATCGCCTCCGCGCCGCAGACCTACGCGATGATCGTCATCCCGATCGGGCGGGCCGACATGGCCGCCACGGGCAAGGCGATCCTCGATTCGCTGAAGGTGGCGAAGGACGTCTAGGGACATCCAGCGCGCCGCGGTCTACCGGGCGGAGGAGATGGTCCGCGGCCTGTTCGACCACGGCGGCGTGGGGCGGAGCGTCGACGTCCTCGGCGTGCCGCTGACGCTGCCACCCGAGGCCCGGTTCGCGTCCGTGGAGTCGGTCCAGAGGTACGCCGACCGGGTTCTCGGGCCCGGCGAGGTGCGCGTGCGCGCCCGCCGCGGCGCGTCCGGCGCCCACTACGAGAGCGGGACCGGCCGGACGCCGGTCGTCGCCGTCCCGGCCGGGCGCGACGGTGCCTGGGCCCTGCGGGAGCTGGTGGTCCTGCACGAGCTCGCGCACCACGTCGCGCTCTCGGCCGCCGGGCCCGGCAGCGCCGACGATGCCGCCCACGGCCCGTCGTTCACCGCGGCGTTCGTCGAGCTCGCGACTCGGGTGATGGGCCCGGAGGCGGGCCTGGCACTGCGCATCGTCTACACCGAGTCCGGCGTCGCGGTCGGCTGAGTCGGCGGGCGAACCGGTGCGGATGCCCTCCCGCACCCGGAACGCGCGAGCGCACCCGGAACGCGCGAGCGCACCCGTCATGCCGGGTGCGGCTGGGCGAATCAGGTGCGGATGCGTTCCCGCACCCGTTCCGCCCATCGGCGCAGCGCGCACCGTCGAACTACGATTTGGTGACGGACCAAGCGCTCGCGTACGATGGTCCCTTGGAATCCGGTGTTCCACCGGATCGTTCCACCGAAGACCGTCGGTCGTCGGGCGTCAGCCCGATCGAAGGTCCGGCCCCGAGCCGGCGACCCACGCAGGAGGACGAGGCTTCTTCTACGAACCCCGTGCGCCCTGCGCCGGGGTTCTCGTCGTTTCTGGCCCGAACCTTCGGCCGTCGGTACGACACGTAGAGAGGAGGCGAAGTATGGCAAACGCCGAGAAGGTCACAGCAGTCGCTGAGATCGCCGAGAAGTTCTCGAAGTCCACGGCCACCGTGGTCACCGAGTACCGCGGGCTGTCGGTCGGTTCCATCACCGAGCTGCGTCGTTCGCTCGGGGCTGGTGCCACCTACTCCGTCGCCAAGAACACCCTGGTCAAGATCGCCGCGAAGGATGCCGGCGTCGAGGGCCTGGACGAGCTGTTCGAGGGTCCGACCGCGATCGCCTTCATCGAGGGTGAGCCGGTCGAGGCCGCCAAGGCGATCAAGAAGTTCGCCAAGGACAACAAGGCCCTGGTCATCAAGGGCGGCTACATGGACGGCAAGGCGCTGTCCGTGGCCGAGGTCGAGGCTATCGCCGATCTCGAGTCGCGCGAGGTGCTCCTGGCCAAGCTCGCCGGTGCCATGAAGGGCAACTTGGCGAAGGCCGCTGGCCTGTTCAATGCTCCCGCTTCGCAGGTGGCCCGCCTGGCCGCCGCGTTGCAGGAGAAGAAGGCAGCCGACGAGGCCGCCGCGTAAGACCGCTGATCCAGCGAACCCCCGCGCGCTCCGCACGCGGGACCATCATCACCTTGCCTCGCGGATCAGCGAGCAAGATCTAACGGAAGGACGCCACCATGGCGAAGCTCACCACCGAAGAGCTGCTCGACCAGTTCAAGGAGCTCACCCTGCTCGAGCTCTCCGAGTTCGTGAAGGCTTTCGAGGAGACCTTCGAGGTCACCGCTGCTGCTCCGGTCGCTGTCGCGGCTGCCGGTGCCGCCCCCGCGGCCGGCGGCGCTGACGCCGCCGCCGAGCAGGACGAGTTCGATGTCGTCATCGAGGCCGCCGGCGACAAGAAGATCCAGGTCATCAAGGTCGTCCGCGAGCTGGTTTCGGGCCTCGGCCTGAAGGAGGCCAAGGACCTCGTCGAGAGCGCCCCCAAGGCGATCCTGGAGAAGGTCGACAAGGAGGCCGCCGAGGCCGCCAAGGCCAAGCTCGAGGAGGCCGGCGCCTCGGTTTCGGTCAAGTAGGACCGTTCCACAACGCCTCGAACGGCCCCGTCGCCCTGTGCGACGGGGCCGTTCGTCGTCTCCGGAGCGGACCCGCAGGTCACCCCGCCCGACGGTGCCGCGGCGCACCGTCGATGGTGCGCGGAGTGACCCGTCAGTAGCGGCTACCGGGTCCGGTACCGCGACCAGCGGGTACTGAGGTACTGTCCATGCAGCGGTCTGTGGCGCGAGCCACATCTCGATGCGACGAAAGGTCCCGACAGTGGGTGTCGAAGTAACTACCAAGAACCTGACGAAGTCGTTCGGGTCCCAGAACATCTGGTCCGACGTTTCGTTGACCCTGCCCGCGGGTGAGGTGTCGGTTCTGCTCGGCCCGTCGGGTACCGGTAAGTCGGTGTTCCTGAAGTCGCTGATCGGTCTGCTGCGCCCGGAGGAGGGTGAGATCATCATCGACGGTACGGACATCCTCACGTGTACGTCGTCGGAACTGTACGAGATCCGGAAGATGTTCGGCGTGCTGTTCCAGGACGGTGCCCTCTTCGGCTCGATGAACCTGTACGACAACACGGCGTTCCCGCTTCGTGAGCACACGAAGAAGAAGGAGAGCGAGATCCGTCAGATCACGATGGAGAAGCTCGAGATGGTCGGTCTGATCGGCGCGGAGGACAAGCTGCCGGGCGAGATCTCGGGTGGTATGCGCAAGCGCGCCGGCCTGGCCCGCGCCCTGGTGATGGACCCGCAGATCATGCTCGTCGACGAGCCGGACTCGGGCCTCGACCCGGTGCGTACCACGTACACCAGCCAGCTGCTGATGGACATCAACGCGCAGATCGACTGCACGACGCTGATCGTCTCGCACAACATCAACATCGCCCGCACGGTGCCGGACAACATGGGCATGCTGTTCCTCAAGCATCTGGTGATGTTCGGCCCCCGCGAGGTGCTGCTCACCTCCGAGGAGCCGGTGGTCAAGCAGTTCCTCTCCGGTTCGATGATCGGCCCGATCGGTATGTCGGAGGAGAAGGACTCGGCGCAGATGGAGGCGGAGGCCGCCCGCGTCGCTGCCGGCCACTCCGACGGTGGCGTCGACGTTCCGGACGAGATCGCCCCGCAGATGCAGCCCACCCCGGGCATGCCGCCCCGTAAGGGCGAGCAGCGGCGCAAGGCTCGCGTCCGGCAGATCCTGCCCACCCTGCCGCACAAGGCGCAGATCGCCATCGCGCGTGACCTGGGTGACGATCCCGCCGAGTTCGCGACCACGGCGCCGGCGCAGGTCGCCGCGCAGGCCCCGGCGACGGCTCCCGTGTCCATCCAGAAGGACTACTCGGGCGACGACTCGCCCACGGGTGCGTACCCGACCACCCAGATCGACGAGAACCCGACCGACCACCTGCCCAAGGTCGACGGCCGCTAGGTCGACCACGGCGCACCGTCGAACACGGACATCGGACCGGCCCGGGGAATCTCCCCCGGGCCGGTCTCGTCGTCTCAGCGGCCGTTCAGGCCTCCTGGAGCCGGCCCTCAGGTCGCGGGCACGGCCGATATTCGAAGGAAATCGGCGGTTTCGCTTGACGTCCGTGCGGATACGGGTCACAGTTATCGGCAGGACGCGACGTGCTCGTGTCCACGTGGGAGCATCATCGAGTGCACGCGGCCCCCGAGGTAGCCAGCCCGGGGCCGGTGCGGCGGCGAGTCCGACCGGTGGTGCCGGTGTTCGATGTAACGGCGCGCGTCGTGCTTGCGCGGGAGCCCCTCGGGGCTTAGTCTGGACTGCCTCTTGCGGGGTGGTCGTTCCTCTGTTAATGTTGGACGTTGCGCTGGCTGCCTCCTGCCCATCTGAATATTGCCTCAGCGATTGAGGTCGTTATCTCTGCGGGTTGCCGTCAGCACAATTAGGCAACGTTACTAGTCACAGCAGAGGACGCATCTTGGCAGTCTCCGTCTCCAGCCAGACTCAGAACGATCAGAACAGCGCGGTGGTCCCCGGGGCCCCCAAGCGCGTCTCGTTCGCAAAGATCAAGGAGCCCCTCCCGGTTCCGGGACTGCTCGACCTGCAGATCGACTCGTTCGAGTGGCTCGTCGGCACCCCCGCATGGCGAGAGAAGGCCGCAGCGCGCGGTGAGGCGCAGCCCACCGGTGGTCTGGAGGACATCCTCGCGGAGCTCTCGCCCATCGAGGACTTCTCGGGCTCCATGTCGCTCTCCTTCTCCGATCCGCGCTTCGACGAGGTCAAGGCCTCGATCGAGGAGTGCAAGGACAAGGACATGACGTACGCGGCTCCGCTGTTCGTCACCGCCGAGTTCATCAACAACAACACCGGCGAGATCAAGTCGCAGACCGTCTTCATGGGTGATTTCCCGATGATGACGGACAAGGGCACGTTCATCATCAACGGCACCGAGCGCGTGGTCGTCTCGCAGCTGGTCCGTTCGCCCGGCGTGTACTTCGACGAGAACATCGACAAGTCGACCGAGAAGCCGCTGCACAGCGTCAAGGTCATTCCGGCCCGCGGTGCGTGGCTGGAGTTCGACGTGGACAAGCGCGACACCGTCGGCGTCCGCATCGACCGTAAGCGTCGCCAGCCCGTGACCGTGCTGCTCAAGGCCCTCGGCTGGTCCGCCGAGCAGATCCTCGAGCGCTTCGGCTTCTCGGAGATCATGCGCTCCACCCTGGAGAAGGACAACACGGCCGGCACCGACGAGGCGCTGCTCGACATCTACCGCAAGCTGCGCCCGGGCGAGCCGCCCACGAAGGAGTCGGCGCAGACCCTGCTGGAGAACCTGTTCTTCAAGGAGAAGCGCTACGACCTGGCCCGCGTCGGCCGGTACAAGCTGAACAAGAAGCTCGGTCTCCCGGCGAACTCCGACGGCACGCAGCCGCTGGTGCTCACCGAGGAGGACATCGTCGCGACGATCGAGTACCTCGTGCGCCTGCACGAGGCACCGTCGGAGCAGCTGACGTACATGACCGTGCCGGACGGTGGGGTCGAGGTGCCCGTCGAGGTCGACGACATCGACCACTTCGGCAACCGTCGCCTGCGCACCGTGGGTGAGCTGATCCAGAACCAGCTCCGCGTGGGCCTGTCCCGCATGGAGCGCGTCGTCCGCGAGCGCATGACCACGCAGGACGTCGAGGCGATCACGCCGCAGACCCTGATCAACATCCGCCCGGTCTCGGCGGCGATCAAGGAGTTCTTCGGCACCTCGCAGCTCTCGCAGTTCATGGACCAGAACAACCCGCTGTCGGGCCTGACCCACAAGCGGCGTCTGTCGGCGCTCGGCCCCGGTGGCCTGAGCCGTGAGCGCGCGGGCCTCGAGGTCCGCGACGTCCACCCGTCGCACTACGGCCGCATGTGCCCGATCGAGACCCCTGAGGGCCCGAACATCGGCCTGATCGGTTCGCTGTCGGTGTACGCGCGGGTCAACCCGTTCGGGTTCATCGAGACGCCGTACCGCAAGGTCGTCGACGGTGCCACCACCGACGAGGTCGTCTACATGACGGCCGACGAGGAGGACCGGTACTACATCGCGCAGGCCAACGCCGCCACCGACGACGCCGGTCGCCTGACCGACGACAAGGTGCTCGTGCGTAAGCGCGGCTCCGAGGTGGAGTTCGTCCCGGTCAGTCAGGTCGAGTACATGGACATCTCGCCGCGCCAGATGGTGTCGGTCGCGACGGCCATGATCCCGTTCCTCGAGCACGACGACGCCAACCGTGCCCTCATGGGCGCGAACATGCAGCGCCAGGCCGTGCCGCTGGTCCGTTCCGAGTCGCCGCTGGTGGGCACCGGTATGGAGCTGCGCGCCGCGGTCGACGCGGGCGACGTGGTGATCACCGAGAAGCCGGGCGTCGTGGAGGAGGTCTCGGCCGACTTCATCACGATCATGGCCGACGACGGCAGCCGCAAGACCCACCGCCTGCGCAAGTTCGCGCGCAGCAACCAGGGCACCTGCGCCAACCAGCGTCCGATCGTCAACGCCGGGCAGCGGGTGGAGGCCGGCCAGGTCCTGGCCGACGGTCCCTGCACCGACAACGGTGAGATGGCGCTCGGCAAGAACCTGCTCGTGGCGATCATGCCGTGGGAGGGCCACAACTACGAGGACGCGATCATCCTCTCGCAGCGCCTGGTGGAGGAGGACGTGCTGACGTCCATCCACATCGAGGAGCACGAGATCGATGCCCGCGACACGAAGCTGGGCGCCGAGGAGATCACCCGGGACATCCCGAACGTCTCCGACGAGGTGCTGGCCGATCTCGACGAGCGCGGCATCATCCGCATCGGCGCCGAGGTCCGCGACGGCGACATCCTGGTGGGCAAGGTCACGCCGAAGGGCGAGACCGAGCTGACCCCGGAGGAGCGGCTGCTCCGCGCGATCTTCGGTGAGAAGGCGCGCGAGGTCCGCGACACGTCGCTCAAGGTGCCCCACGGCGAGACCGGCAAGGTCATCGGCGTCCGCGTGTTCTCGCGCGACGACGACGACGAGCTGGCGCCCGGCGTGAACGAGCTGGTCCGCGTGTACGTGGCCCAGAAGCGCAAGGTCCAGGACGGCGACAAGCTCGCCGGCCGCCACGGCAACAAGGGCGTCATCGGCAAGATCCTGCCCGCCGAGGACATGCCCTTCCTGCCCGACGGCACCCCGGTCGACATCATCCTCAACACGCACGGCGTGCCCCGTCGTATGAACATCGGCCAGATCCTGGAGACGCACCTCGGGTGGGTCGCCAAGACCGGCTGGGACGTTCGCGACGAGAACGGGAACATCCCGGACTGGGCGTCGGCGCTGCCCGAGGAGATGTACAGCCAGCCCAAGGACACCAACACCGCGACCCCCGTCTTCGACGGTGCGCGGGACGAGGAGCTCGCGGGCCTGCTCGGCTCGACGCTGCCCAACCGCGACGGCGACGTGATGGTCCAGGCCGACGGCAAGGCGACGCTGTTCGACGGCCGTTCGGGTGAGCCCTTCCCGTACCCGGTGGCCATCGGCTACATGTACATCCTCAAGCTGCACCACCTGGTGGACGAGAAGATCCACGCCCGCTCCACCGGCCCGTACTCGATGATCACGCAGCAGCCGCTGGGTGGTAAGGCGCAGTTCGGTGGCCAGCGCTTCGGTGAGATGGAGTGCTGGGCGATGCAGGCGTACGGCGCCGCCTACACCCTGCAGGAGCTGCTCACCATCAAGTCGGACGACGTGGTCGGCCGCGTGAAGGTGTACGAGGCGATCGTCAAGGGCGAGAACATCCCCGAGCCGGGTATCCCCGAGTCGTTCAAGGTGCTCCTCAAGGAGCTCCAGTCGCTCTGCCTGAACGTGGAGGTCCTGTCGTCCGACGGTGCCGCCATCGAGATGGCCGACGGTGACGACGAGGATCTCGAGCGCGCTGCTGCCAACCTCGGCATCAACCTCTCGCGCAACGAGAACGCCTCCGCCGAAGATCTCGCGAACTAGTCCACGCCAACCGAACGAATTAGGAGAGAAGTGCTCGACGTCAACTTCTTCGACGAACTGAAGATCGGTCTGGCGACCGCCGATGACATCCGTAACTGGAGCTACGGCGAGGTCAAGAAGCCCGAGACCATCAACTACCGCACGCTCAAGCCCGAGAAGGACGGCCTGTTCTGCGAGAAGATCTTCGGACCTACTCGCGACTGGGAGTGCTACTGCGGTAAGTACAAGCGTGTCCGCTTCAAGGGCATCATCTGCGAGCGCTGCGGCGTCGAGGTCACTCGCGCCAAGGTGCGTCGTGAGCGGATGGGCCACATCGAGCTGGCGGCGCCCGTCACCCACATCTGGTACTTCAAGGGCGTCCCGTCGCGCCTGGGCTACCTGCTGGACCTGGCGCCCAAGGATCTCGAGAAGATCATCTACTTCGCCGCCTACGTGATCACGGAGGTCGACGAGGAGCAGCGCCACAACGAGCAGTCGACGCTCGAGGCCGAGATCACCTCGGAGAAGAAGGTCCTCGCGGACCAGCGCGACGTGGACCTGGAGAACCGGGCCAAGAAGCTCGAGGACGACCTCGCCGTGCTCGAGGCCGAGGGTGCCAAGGCCGACCAGCGCCGCAAGGTCAAGGACGGCGGCGAGCGCGAGATGCGGCAGATCCGCGACCGCGCCGGCCGCGCCATCGACGAGCTGGACGAGATCTGGACGACCTTCGTCAAGCTCGCTCCGAAGGACATGATCGTCGACGAGAAGCTCTACCGTGAGCTGCAGGATCGGTACGGCGAGTACTTCAAGGGCGCCATGGGTGCCGAGGCGATCAAGAAGCTCATCGAGAACTTCGACATCGACGCCGAGGCCGAGATCCTGCGCGAGACCATCCGCTCGGGCAAGGGGCAGAAGAAGCTCCGCGCCCTCAAGCGGCTCAAGGTCGTCGCGGCGTTCCAGCAGTCGGGCAACTCGCCGCTGGGCATGGTCCTCGACGCGGTGCCGGTGATCCCGCCGGAGCTGCGCCCGATGGTCCAGCTCGACGGTGGCCGCTTCGCCACGTCCGACCTGAACGACCTGTACCGTCGCGTGATCAACCGCAACAACCGCCTCAAGCGACTGATCGACCTCGGCGCGCCCGAGATCATCGTCAACAACGAGAAGCGGATGCTGCAGGAGTCCGTCGACGCGCTGTTCGACAACGGCCGCCGCGGCCGCCCGGTCACCGGGCCGGGCAACCGCCCGCTCAAGTCGCTGTCCGATCTGCTCAAGGGCAAGCAGGGCCGGTTCCGCCAGAACCTGCTCGGCAAGCGCGTGGACTACTCGGGCCGTTCGGTGATCGTCGTGGGCCCGCAGCTCAAGCTGCACCAGTGCGGTCTGCCGAAGCTGATGGCGCTCGAGCTGTTCAAGCCCTTCGTGATGAAGCGCCTGGTGGATCTCAACCACGCGCAGAACATCAAGTCGGCCAAGCGCATGGTCGAGCGGCAGCGGCCGCAGGTGTGGGACGTCCTCGAAGAGGTCATCGCCGAGCACCCCGTGCTGCTCAACCGTGCTCCCACGCTGCACCGTCTGGGCATCCAGGCGTTCGAGCCGCAGCTCGTGGAGGGCAAGGCGATCCAGCTGCACCCGCTCGTCTGTGAGGCCTTCAACGCCGACTTCGACGGTGACCAGATGGCCGTGCACCTCCCGCTGTCCGCGGAGGCGCAGGCCGAGGCCCGCATCCTGATGCTGTCGTCGAACAACATTCTGTCGCCGGCGTCGGGCCGCCCGCTGGCCATGCCCCGTCTGGACATGGTGACCGGCCTGTACCACCTGACCACGAAGAAGGACGACGCGAAGGGCGCGTACACGCCCGCCGCCAAGGACCAGCCGGAGACCGGCGTGTACTCGTCGCCGGCTGAGGCCATCATGGCCGTCGACCTGGGCGACCTGTCGATCCAGGCGCCGATCAAGGTGCGGCTCACGCAGCAGCGCCCGTCGGCCGAGGTCGAGGCGGAGCTGTTCGACGGTGCGTGGACCCGCGGTCAGGCCTGGACGGCCGAGACCACCCTGGGCCGCGTGCTGTTCAACGAGCTGCTCCCGGCGGACTACCCGTTCATCGACGAGCAGATGCCGAAGAAGCGTCAGGCCGTGATCATCAACGACCTGGCCGAGCGGTACCCGATGATCGTGGTCGCGCAGACCGTCGACAAGCTCAAGGACGCCGGCTTCTACTGGGCCACGCGTTCGGGCGTCACGGTCTCGATGTCCGACGTGCTCGTTCCGCCGAGCAAGAAGGACATCCTCGATCGCTACGAGGAGCGGGCCGACGGCATCGAGCGCAAGTACGCGCGCGGTGCCCTCACCTCGGGTGAGCGTCGCGACGCGCTGGTCGAGATCTGGAAGCAGGCGACGGACGAGGTCGGTAAGGCGATCGACGACTTCTACCCCGAAGACAACCCGATCACGATGATCCCGAAGTCGGGTGCCACCGGCAACATGACCCAGGTGCGGAACCTGGCCGGCATGAAGGGCCTGGTGACGAACCCGAAGGGTGAGTTCATCCCGCGCCCGATCAAGTCGTCCTTCCGTGAGGGCCTGACGGTGTTGGAGTACTTCATCAACACCCACGGTGCTCGTAAGGGTCTGGCCGATACCGCGCTCCGTACCGCCGACTCGGGTTACCTGACCCGTCGTCTGGTGGACGTCTCGCAGGACGTCATCGTCCGCGAGACCGACTGTGGCACCAGCCGCGGCATCGTCGTGCCGCTGGCCGAGGTGCAGGCCGATGGTTCGCTCATCCGCGACGCGCACGTCGAGACCTCGGCGTACGCCCGCACCCTGGCCGAGGACGCGAAGGACAAGGGCGGCAACGTCATCGTCGAGCGCGGCCACGACCTGGGCGACCCGCAGATCGAGGCGCTGCTCGCCGCCGGCGTCGCGGAGGTGAAGGTGCGCTCCGTGCTCACCTGCACCACCGGCACCGGCGTCTGCGCCACCTGCTACGGCCGCTCGATGGCGACGGGCCAGCTCGTCGACATCGGCGAGGCCGTCGGTATCGTCGCCGCGCAGTCGATCGGTGAGCCCGGCACGCAGCTGACCATGCGTACCTTCCACCAGGGTGGCGTCGGTGACGACATCACCGGCGGTCTGCCGCGAGTCACCGAGCTGTTCGAGGCCCGTGTCCCCAAGGGCAAGGCCCCGATCGCCGAGGTCTCCGGCCGTATCCGCCTGGAGGACGACGACCGGTTCTACACGATCACCATCACGCCGGACGACGGCGGCGAGGAGGTCGTGTACGACAAGATCAGCAAGCGCCAGCGTCTCCGCGTGTTCAAGCACGAGGACGGCAGCGAGCGCCTGCTGGCCGACGGTGACCACGTGCAGGTGGGCCAGCAGCTCCTCGAGGGCGCTGCCGACCCGCACGAGGTGCTGCGCGTCATGGGTCCGCGTCAGGTGCAGGTGCACCTGGTCAACGAGGTCCAGGAGGTGTACCGGTCGCAGGGTGTGTCGATCCACGACAAGCACATCGAGACGATCGTCCGGCAGATGCTGCGTCGCGTGACGATCATCGACTCGGGTTCGACGGAGTTCCTGCCCGGCTCGCTCACCGAGCGCGCCGAGTTCGAGGCCGCGAACCGTCGTGTCGTGGCCGAGGGCGGCGAGCCCGCGGCCGGCCGCCCGGTGCTCATGGGCATCACGAAGGCCTCGCTCGCGACCGATTCGTGGCTGTCGGCGGCCTCCTTCCAGGAGACCACCCGCGTGCTCACCGACGCCGCGATCAACACCCGCTCCGACAAGCTGGTGGGCCTCAAGGAGAATGTCATCATCGGTAAGCTCATCCCGGCCGGTACGGGTATCAACAAGTACCGGAACATCCAGGTGCAGCCGACCGAGGAGGCCCGCGCGGCCGCGTACTCGGTGCCGACCTTCGACGACCAGTACTACGGCCCGGAGGGTGCGTTCGGCGCCCCGTCCGGCGCCGCGGTGCCGCTCGACGACTACGGCTTCTCCGACGGCTACCGGTAGCCACAGCTAGCCGAATCCGGCCCCCGACCTGCGTAAGCAGGTCGGGGGCCGTTTTCGTTGGTCCGACGGTGACTGTCGGCCGGGCCGGGCGGGGGCGTCGCTGCTCAGGGCCGGGCTGGGGTGGGAGGCCGTTGCTCACTAGGCTTCGCTCCACTTCGCTAGCGCTTCGGGGGCTGCAGAATCGTTCGCAGCGTCCTCCCACCCCATCCCTCCTAGACAGTCGGCGCCCGGCGTTGCCGATGACTGCCGGCGCTGCCCATGACTGCCGGCGCTGCCGGTAGTCGGCAGCGCTCGCGGATATCGGCAGCAGGTGCCGCCGGCGTGCGGGGTTCGGCGCGATTGTTTGTAGTCTCGGTGGCGGTGACCTGCGAATCGTCCACCGAAACCGCTGGGAAACCGGTGTCGCCGGCGTCGTCCCCCGCGCGGCGTCGACGGGGCGTGGGGGAGAGTCGGTCCCCCACGAGACGACCGGCTTCCCATGGGGGAGGCGTAGTCCCCCACGCGGCGTGTTCGTCCCCCGCGCCGCGCCGATCCGCGGCCCCGGCGTTCCGTCCCCCATGAGACGCCGTTCGTGCGGTGGGGGAGGCGTCGTCCCCCTCGCGGCGCCGATTCCCCCATGAGGAGCCGGCTCTCCCACACCGCACGCCGATCCCCATGAGGAGCCGGCTCTCCCACACCGGACACCGATTTCCCGAACGCCGCGGGGTCGACCCATTGACGCAACCGATCGGTTGTGTGTACGGTGTGAACATTGCTGATGTTCACGCCGTGAACACTGAACAGAGGAGCCTCTTATGACCGCCGATGTCGCACCCGCAACCGCAGAATCCGCCGCACAGGGCCGCTCGAAGTCCTGGATCGCGGGCATGGTGATCACCGTGCTGGTCTGGGCGTTCCTCGTCTTCGACGTCGTCGGCAA
This sequence comes from Tsukamurella sp. NPDC003166, assembly GCF_040611135.1. Taxonomy (NCBI): domain Bacteria; kingdom Bacillati; phylum Actinomycetota; class Actinomycetes; order Mycobacteriales; family Tsukamurellaceae; genus Tsukamurella; species Tsukamurella sp. NPDC003166. The sequence continues at coordinate 5,542 of NZ_JBEXNL010000014.1, read as the reverse complement.
GCTGACGAAGCCGCAGGCCGTCATCGACGGCACGCTGAAGCTCGGCTTCCAGGAGAAGCACATCCTGGTCATCGGGCTGGTGCTGCTCGCCGGCGTCGTGCTGTGGACGATCCCGCGCACCGCGGTGATCGGCGCGATCTACCTCACCGGCTACCTCGGCGGGGCCGTGGCGATCAACCTGCGCGCGGAGCAGCCGATCGCCGGCTTCGTGCTGTCCGGCGCGTACGTGGGAGTGCTCATCTGGGTCGCGATGATCCTGCGCCGTCCCGACCTGCGCCGCGCGATCCTCGGACGGTAGGGCGCGTGCACGACGCGGCCGCCGGGCGCATATCCTTCCCGCATGAACGCTGGTGTCCCGCCCCACGGTCCGTACGGTGGCCCCGGTGGCCCCGGTGGCCCCGCGCCGCAGCAGGGCGGCCAGCAGCCGCTCCCGCCTCAGCAGCAGGGCTTCCCGCCTCAGCGGCAGGGATTCCCGTCCCTGCCGGACCATCTGCACCAGCCGGGCCGGCCCCAGCACCCGGGCAACCCCCAGCAGGCGGCACCGTCGGGCTACCCGCCCGTGAGCCGACCGCCCTACGGCGGGCCTCAGCAGCCCCCGGCCGCCTACGCGCAGCAGGGGGTGCCGGGCCTCGTGATCACCACCAAGTACTTCCCGCTGTCGTGGATGTTCGCGTTCTGCAAGCCCGTGATCGCCGTCGACGGCCACGAGTCCCGCGGCGTCTGGGGCCCGAACCCGATCCCGGTCGGGCCCGGCCGGCACCACGTGCACGTGCACGTGCCGTACGTCTTCCCGTCGCGGACGGGCCCTGCGGACCTCGTCGTCGACGTCGTACCCGGCCGCCCCACCGAGTTGCAGTACAAGGCGCCGGTGTGGACCTTCAGCGCCGGGTCGCTCGGCGAGGGGGAGCAGAAGTACAACGGCGTGGGGATCCTCGTCGCGGTCATGGCCGTACCGATCGCGCTGCTGGTGCTGATGCTGCTGCTCATGATCGTCGTGGCGGCGGCCTGACGCTGACCGGTTACGCCGTCGGCACGATCTCCGAACCGAGCGGCAGTAGTGACAGCCGGATCATCTTGAAGTTCGCGATCCCCAGCGGGATCCCGATGATGGTCAGGCACAGCGCGATCCCGGTCACGATGTGCCCGATCGCCAGCCAGATGCCCGCCACCAGCAGCCAGATGATGTTGCCCACCAGCGACGCCGCGCCGGCGCCGGGCCGGTCGACGACGGTCCGCCCGAAGGGCCACAGCGCGTAGTTCGCGATCCGGAACGACGCCAGCCCGAACGGGATCGTCACGATGAGCACGCAGCAGATGACACCGGCCACCGCGTAGCCCAGCGCCATCCAGAACCCGCACAGCACCAGCCAGATGATGTTGAGGATCAGCTTCACCACCCCAGTATGCCGACGCGGCTACCGTGGTGGCATGAACCTCTTCCAGCGCGGAACCAAGCTGTTCAACACCGCCTTTACGCCCCTGCTCTCCCTCCCCGTCGTCGGGCCGGCGCTGGGCAAGTCGATGGTCACCATCAGCTACACCGGCCGCAAGTCCGGCAAGTCGTTCTCGCTGCCGGTCGCGTATCGGCGCCGCGGCGACGAGGTCGTCATCGGCGTCGCGATGCCGGACCAGAAGCAGTGGTGGCGCAACTTCTCCGGCGAGGGCGCCGACCTCACGCTCCACTTCGCCGACGGTGACCGCACGGGCCGCGCCGTCGCCTCGTCGGGTCCGAAGGGCACGGCCGTCACCGTCACCCTGCGCTGAGCGCCTCGGTCACCTCCGCCAGCCGCGCGGCGAGGGCGGCCCGGATCTCGGGTGGGCCGAGAACGGTGACGAAGGGCAGTGCGCCCCACAGTGTCCAGATCGCCCGGCCGGTGTCGCCGAACTCCAGGACCCCGGCACCGTCGGGCCCGGGCGGCGTGACGACGGTGCCGAACGTCGCGAGCTTCGCCCAGCCGTACTCGTCGGCGCGCACGGTCACCGTCGTTCCGGTGTGCCCGGACCGGAAGGAGGCGCGGGAGGCCTCGAACTCGGCGGCCAGGTCCACCTGGTCGGGCCGCTGTGCGGGCTCGGAAAGGACTGTGACGGAGGAGAACCGCGAGGTGCGATAGGTGCGCCGCTCGCCGTCGCGCAGGGCCATGAGGTACCAGGCCTGCCCGGCGTGCACCAGCCCGACGGGGTCCAGCACGCGTTCCGCCGCCCGGCCCCCGCGCGGGCGGTAGTCGGCCCGCACGCGCAGCCCGTCGATCACGGCGCGCTGCAGCTCGCCGAGGAACGGGTCGGGCTCGGGCGCGCGGGCGAACCCGTCGGGGCGCACGTGGATCCGCTGGGCGGCGGCCGCAGCTTCCCGACGGTGCGCCTCCGGCAGCGCGGCGGCGACCTTGCGCATCGCGTTCGCGAACGCGGGGGACGGCGCTCCGGACAGCAGCGCCTTGGCCTCATCGAGCGTGAGTCCGGTGAGGTCGGTGCGATAACCGGGGAGCAGGCGGATGCCGCCGCCGCGGCCGCGATCGGTGTAGACGGGCACGCCGGCGGTGGAGAGCGCCTCGACGTCGCGCAGCACGGTGCGGGTGGACACCTCGAGCTCCGCGGCGAGCTGTGCGGCCGTCATGGTGCCGCGGTGGCGCAGCAGCATGAGGACGGAGAGGAGACGGTCGGCGCGCATGTCCTTCAGAGTGTCAGAGAAACATGACAGAAGGTGTCATGTTCGGGCGGTTGAATCGGTGCCATGACCAACGCAGCCATTGACCCCCGCCCCGCCTACGCCGCCGTCTCCGCCTGGATGCAATCCCTCCTGGAGGGCATCCGGGAGGAGCAGCTCAGTCTCCCCACGCCGTGCGACGAGTTCGACGTCCGCGCCCTCGCCCAGCACATCGGCGCCGTCGGCCTGCGGTCCGTCGCGCTCGCCGAGGTCGCCACCGTCGAGGGGCAGCCCTTCCTCGCCGACGACTACAGCGCTGAGGCCTACGGCGCCACTCGGGAACGCGCCCTCGCGGCCTGGGACGTCGCCCCGCTCGACCGCGAGGTCACCGTCCCGTGGGGCGTGGTCCCCGGCTTCGCGGCGCTGGGCATGTACATCAGCGAGACGCTCGTCCACGGCTGGGACCTCGCCGTCGCCACGGGGCAGCCCGCCGAGTTCGGCGGTGATCCGGCCGTCGTCGAGGGTGCGCTCGCGGCTGTCCACGCGGCACTTCCGGCCGAGATCCGCGGGATGGAGGGCGTGCCCTTCGGGCCCGTCGTCGAACCGCGCGACGGTGCCGGCCCCACCGAGCGTCTGGCCAACTGGAACGGCCGCAGCGCCGTCGGCTGGGTGGCGTGACGCCGGAGCTCATTGAGGTCGGGAACTGACCGCTGGGACCTGTTGAATCGACGTCATGACAGAGTCCGTTTCCGATCCCCGCCCCGACTACGCCACGGCCACGGCGTGGGTCCTGTCCCTGCTGGAGGGCGTCACCGCCGACCAGCTGGACAGGCCCACGCCGTCCGGTGGCGAGCTCGATGTCCGTGCGCTGGCGGGGCACCTGACCGCCCATTGCCTGCAGCTGACCGCGCTCGCGGAGACGGGCACCGTCGCCGGCCTGCCGAACACGGTGACGGAGCACGACGCCGCGACCTACGCCGATGCCCGGGCGCGGTCGCTCGCCGCGTGGGCGGACGCGTCGCTCGACGGGACGGTGACCGCGCCGTGGGGTCCGGCCTCCGGCGCCGAGGCGCTGGCGACCTACGTCAACGAGGCGTTGGTGCACGGGTGGGACATCGCCGTGGCCACCGGGCAGCCCGCCGAGATCCCCGACGGTGCCGTCGCCGCGGCCGCCCTCGAGGTGGCGCGGGTCGCGATTCCGGCGGAACTGCGTGCGGTGCCGGAGTTCCCGTTCGGCCCCGTCGTCGAACCGCGCGACGGTGCGGGCCCCACCGAGCGCCTCGCCAACTGGAACGGCCGCAGCGCAGTAGGTTGGGGCGCATGAGCACCGTCGCGGTGTTCCACTCGGTTCTCGGCGTGCGGGAGGGTGTGCGGGTGGCCGCGGACCGGCTCCGCGCGGCGGGGCACACCGTGCACGTGGTCGACCAGTACGACGGCCGCGTCTTCGACTCGTACGACGAAGCCGCCGCGTTCGCGGAGGGCATCGGTTACCCGGCGCTCATGGCGTCGGCGCTGGCAGCGGTCGAGGGGCTGCCGGACGAGCTGGTGGTCATGGGCTTCTCCAACGGCGGCGGCATGCCCACCTACGTCGCGTGCAACCGGCCGGTGAGTCGCGCCGTGCTGTGCTCCGGCGCGCTGCCGCTCGAGATGATCGGCCAGGAGCACTGGCCGCAAGGCGTGCCCGCACAGCTGCATTACGCGCTCGACGACCCGTTCCTGACCCCGGGCTCCGTCGAATCCGTGCTGCGCTCCGTCGGCGAGGCGGGCGCGATCGGCGAGTTCGTCCAGTACCCCGGGGCGGGTCACCTGTTCACCGATCCGTCCCTGCCCGACGAGTTCGACGGTGCCTCCACCGAGGTCTTCTGGGATGCGGTGCTCCGGTTCGTGGACGCGGGCGCCGCTGGGGACGCCGGCGGCCGTTAGTCATTGACATGAACGGCGGTTGAGGTCCTAGCGTCGCCGGTATGAGCATCGCACTGAACCACACCATCGTCGCCGCGTCCGACAACCTCGAGACCGCGCGGTTCCTCACCCAGCTGCTCGGTCTCGAGGCGCCGGTGGACGTCGGCGGCGGGCACTTCCAGCAGGTCCGTCTGGCCAACGACGTCGTCCTCGATGTCATGACCGTGCCCGGGCCGATCCACCCGCAGCACTACGCGTTCCTCGTCTCGGAGCAGGAGTTCGACGAGATCTTCGCCCGCATCCGCGAGCGCGGCCTCGCGTTCCACGCCCACCCCGATGGGTCCGGCGTCGGCGAGATCAACCACCGCTTCGGCGGCCGCGGTGTCTACTTCCCCTCGCCCGACGGCCACGCCCTCGAAGCCCTCACCGCCGCCTGAGTCGCCACCCGGGGGACGACGGCGCCGCGTGGGCGACGGCGGCGCGGCGCGGGGGACGGCGGCGTGGCGTGGGGGACGGCGGCGCGGCGCGGGGGACGGCCGAGCCCTCATGAGAAGCGCGGCGTCTGACGAGGGAGCGAGCGCCCGCCCCGCCTGTCGGCGCCGCGCGGGGGACGACTGCCCGCCGGCGTCGGGGCGGCGGCACTCGGTGGGGTCGCGGGGATGATCGGCGGAACTGGGACCACGCGAGGGATCGCCCACACGCACTGCGCCTTACAACCCACGGAGTGCTGTCCCACCGGCTGTACCCGGTTATGCCATCCACGCATACCCTGTCGCCAGGAAATGTGTTTTGACCTGCATGAATGCGGGGTATGCGCGGGGCGCATGACTTCTCGCATCGACTACCATCGCCCCGGCCCCGGCCCCGGCCCCGGCCCCGGCCCCGGCCCCGGCCCCGGCCCCGGCCCCGGCCCCGGCCCCGGCCCCGGCCCTCGCGGTGGCGCCGCAACCTCATCGCGTGCACCGGGCTGGAGTACTGCAAGCTCTCCTTCACCGAGAC
>NZ_JBEXNL010000013.1:0-136564 GCF_040611135.1 Tsukamurella sp. NPDC003166 | reverse complement strand
AAGGTCGGGCAGATGGTGTCGTTGCGTGGCACGTCCATCGGGCTCGTGCCCCTCGCGGAGGCGGTCAAGCAACTCAAGCGGGTCCCGCGGGAGCGTTACGACGACGCCGCGACCTTCTTCGGCTGAACCGAGCCGTCAGCTGATGGCCTTAAGCGCGCTCCGGACCGCGGCGGCACCGTCCTGGTCCACCGACTGCCGGACGACCTCACGCAGCGCCGCGTCCACCCGGTCCGGGGACTGCACCAGCTCCGTCGCGTCGCCCGGAGTCACCCGCATGCCCCGGTACTGCCCCTCGACCCCCAGCGCTGCGGCTTTGCCCCGGAAGGACTCGACAAGCGCGGGATCCGAGGTGACGGTGGCGATCCCGAACGCGCGACCACCCTGCGACGCCTCCCGGAAGGCCTCGCGGCGGCGCCCGCCTCCGCGGCCGCCAGAGCCACCATCGAGGCGGTCGCGCTCGCGCTCGAGTCCGGATTGATCAGCACGATCTTCTTCGCCGGCGCCGCGGCGGACGGGCTCGCACTCCGCGATTTCGGATATCCGACGCAACCGTGACACCTGTACGGTCACAGCCCCGCAAGCACGTGCGCGCCGCGCCCCGGCCGCACTGCGGCCACCGTCGGGGCGGGGTGGCCCGCCCGAGCGACCAGCCCGGGCAATTCGCGCGAGATCCGTCGCGCGGCATCCTCCGGAGCCAGGACGATGACGGTGCCACCGAACCCTCCGCCCGTCATGCGCGCGCCGTATGCGCCGAGGTCCGTCGCGGTCGCTGCGATGAGGTCGATGGCGGGGACGGTGATCTCGAAATCGTCGCGCATCGAGGCCTGCGAGGCATTCATCGCCGCGCCGAAGACCACGTGATCGCCCGCGCGCAGCGCCGCGGCGGCCTCCAGGACCCGGCGGTTCTCCGTGAGCACGTGCCGCGCCCGACGCCGGATCTCGTCGTCCGCCAGTCGCTCCCAGTCGTCGTCGACAGCATCGCGCAGCGACGCCACGCCGAGCTGCGCCGCAGCTGCCTCGCACGCCTCGCGCCGGCGCCGGTACTCCCCCGCCGCGTGCTGATGGGGCATGTGGGAGTCGATCGCGAGCAGGACGTCGTCGCCCAGCCGCATCGGCACGGAATCGACGGCGAGACTGCGGAAGTCGAGGAGTAGAGCCGTATCGTCGTCGCCGTACAGGCTCGCCATCTGGTCCAGCAGTCCCGTCGGCGCGCCCACGTACACGTTCTCCGCGCGCTGGGCGATCCTCGCCAGCTCGGTCCGGTCCAGATCATTCGACGGTGCCAGCGCCAGCAGCACCGCGCACTCGAGTGCGGCCGAGGACGAGAGGCCCGCTCCCACCGGCACGTTCGAGCTCAGCCGCAACTCACCCGGTGGGACGTCGACCCCGTGGTCGCGGAGCGCCCACACACAGCCGGCGACGTACGCCGCCCAGCCCCCGACGCCGCCGGGCGTCGTGTCGAGCGGGATCACCACCGTCCCACGCTCCTGCGCGGAGGACACCTCGATCGTGGCGCCGGCGGGCGCACCGTCGAACTCGGCGACGGTTCCGACTCGCAGGGCGATCGGCAGCGCGAAGCCGTCGTTGTAGTCGGTGTGCTCGCCGATGAGGTTCACCCGCCCGGGGGCGTAGGCACGCACCGTCATCCGATCACCGCGCGCAGCTCGTCGGCGATCGCCTCGGGCGTCTTGTCGGTGACGAAGGCGTCCCGCCCCGACTCGGACCCGGCGAGGTACTTGAGCTTGTCCGCACTGCGGCGGATCGAGAACAGCTCGGCGTGCAGGTATCCCTCGGGCTCGTCGGTCCGGTACTGGTGCCACGAGGCGATGTACGGCAGCGGCGCGTCGTAGAGGGCGTCGAAGGCGCGCAGCAGCGTGAGATACACCACGGCGAGGTCGTCCGCCTCCGCATCGGTGAGCTCGGTCAGGTTGCGCACGTGCCGATTCGGGTAGACGTGCGCCTCGACGGGCCACTTGGCCGCGTAGGGCACGAACGCCGTGGTGAGGTCCGTGCGCACGAGGATCCGGGCACCGTCGGCGATCTCTGACGCGAGGACCGCCTCGAACAGGTCCCTGCCGTGCTCGCCCCGATACTGCGCGGCGGTGCGCAGCAGCGCGGCCGTGCGACGGGTCCGGAAGGGGTAGCCGTAGATCTGCCCGTGCGGGTGCGTCAGCGTCACGCCGATCTCCTCACCGCGGTTCTCGAAACAGTAGACCTCCTCGATGTCGCTGCGCGCGAGCAGATCCGCGGTACGGTGCGTCCACGCGTCGACCACCAGCCGGGCCTGCCGCTGGGTCAGGCCGGCGAAGGATCCGTCGTGATCGCTGGTGAAGCAGACCACCTCGCACCGGCCGAGTCCCGGCCACTCGGCGCGCAGGGGATCCGCTTCGTCCGGCGCATACCACACGTACCCGTCGGGTGTGGACAACGAGGGGAAGCGATTCTCGAAGACCACCACCTCGTAGTCCTCGGCGGGGATCTCGCTCGAGAGCCCGGCGGGGTCGGGGTCGAGCGGGCACATGGTGCGCGGCGGCTTGTAGGTCCGCTCCTGCCGGGCCGGCGCGATGATCACGGTGTCGCCCGTCGTGGGGTCGCGCCGGACGGTGGTGGTGGGCACCGTCGGACGGGGCGGCAGGTCCCGGTGATCCACGCCCGCGACAGGCGCACCGTCGGAGGAGAAGAACAGAATCTCGCGGCCGTCGGCGAGCCGGGAGACGAACGGCGCTTGCATGTTCCGGGTCACGCCGCACCGCCCGGAGCCAGGGTCAACGGGATCACCGCGGCCAGGCCCTCGCGCGCCGCGCGTGGCGTCCCCGAGTCCATGATCAGCCCGTCGACGTCGGCGAACCGGGCGAACAGGTGCGCCCCGATCTCGCCGAACTTGGTGTGATCGGCGAGCAGCACCGTCGAGCGCGCACTCGTGATGAGGCGCCGATTGGTCTCGGCCTCACCGATGTTGGGCGAGGTGAAGCCGGCCACCGGGTCGATGCCGTGGCAGCCCAGGAAGGCGAGGTCGCACCGGACCCGCTCGAGCATCGCGTTCGCCACCGGCCCGACCAGCGCGTCCGACGGTGTCCGCTGCCCGCCGGTGAGCTGCACGGCCGCAGCCACCGTCGGGTCCCCGTCCGCATCGTCGTGATCGGGGTCGGTGAGTGCGTGGAAGATCGAGATCGAGTTGGTCACCACGGACACGGCGCGGCCCCGCAGCAGCCGGGCCAGCTCCAGGGTGGTCGTACCCGCGCCCACCGCGACGGTCATGCCGTCCCCTACCAGGTCGACGGCGGCCGCGGCGATCGCCCGCTTCTCGGCGGTGTCGCGCACCGCCTTGAGCGCCGAGCGGGGCTCGACTCCCCGACCGATGGAGCCGCCCGAGCGCACCGCCCCGCCGTGCACCTTCGTGAGCTCGCCTGCCTCCTCGAGCCGGTCCAAGTCGCGCCGGATCGTCATCTCCGAGACCCCCAGCTCCACGGCGAGGTCCATGACGCGCACCGCGCCCGTGGCCACCGCCGCCTCGAGGATCACCCTGCGTCTCTCAGCTGCCAGCACGCCGCGAACCTATCAGCGCCCAGGCCGCGAAGGCAGCGGCCACGAGCACCAGGGCGCCTCCGACCCACAGGTTGCCCGCGCTGCCCGCGGACATGTCGGCGCGATCGGGCGTGTGCTGGAACTGTTTCGCGCCCACCTCCGCGAGGCCAGGCGCGATGCCGGCGACGAGGAGGAGCACGCCGTAGATGCCGAGCAGGGCCGCGATGATGGCGCGGATGTCGAAGAGAAGGGCCAGGATCGAGCGTTCCGCCTTCTCCGCGGGGGCCGAGCCGGTGTCGTCGTTCGTCATTGTTGTCAGCTCCTCGTCAGTGGAAGATCAGGCCGAGTACGGCGGTGCCGGCGAGCACCGCCACGCCGAGGGGTACCGGACGGGCGTACCAGGCCGCTGCCCCTGCCACGTCGCCCTGCAGCGTGCTCCGGTCGGTCGCGGAGTAGACGAAGCCGACCAGTTCCGCCTCGGGCTTCGGCGCGCTCACCGTCGAGACGAGGACCGAGACCACGATGTCCACGATGAATGCGGCGGACGCCGCGATGAAGGGCATGCCCTGGCCGGGTAGGTCGATGACTCCCACTTCCTGCAGGACGAACACCGTGACGGCGGAGAGGGTTCCGGCGACCAGGCCGACCCAGCCGGCCGTGGGGGTCATCCGTTTCCAGAACATGCCGAGCAGGAAGGTGGCGAACAGCGGCGCGTTGAAGAACCCGAACAGGGTCTGCAGGTAGTCCATGAGGTTCGAGTAGCCGGCCGCGATGGTCGCGGTGCCGATGGCCATGACGACCGCGGCGACGGTGGCGATGCGCCCCACGCGGATGTAGTAGCCGTCCTCGCGGTCCTTCACCACGTACTGCTGCCACAGGTCGTAGCTGAAGACGGTGTTGAACGCCGAGACGTTCGCCGCCATGCCCGCCATGAACGACGCGATGAGGCCCGCGACCGCCACACCGAGGAGACCGTTCGGCAATACGTCGCGCATCATCAGCAGGATCGCGTCGTTGTACGTCACGCCGTCGGCGGCGCCCGTGGTCTTGAGGTGCATCATGTCGCCGACCATCGCGGCGCAGATCATGCCGGGCACCACGACGACGAACGGGATGAACATCTTCGGGATCGCACCGATGATCGGGGCACGGCGTGCCGCCGACATCGAGTTCGACGCCATCGCGCGCTGCACCTCGACGAAGTTGGTGGTCCAGTAGCCGAAGGACAGCACGAATCCGAGGCCGAAGACGATGCCCACCACGGACCACACCGGCGAGGAGAAGCCACTCAGGGCCTGGCCGGGCCAGGTGTGCAGTTGCTGCTCGACGGTGGCCGTCACCGTCCCGTCCGGCTTCGCGGTGTCGATGATCTTGGCCTTGAGTCCGCTCCACCCACCGACCTTGATCAGGCCGATCACGGTGAGCGGCACCAGCGCCGCGAGGATCACGAAGAACTGCAGGACCTCGTTGTAGATCGCCGCCGACAGGCCGCCCAGCGCGGTGTAGGTGAGCACCACCGCCGCCGCCACGATCAACGACACCCACCGCGGCCATCCCAGCACCGCGTTCACGACGGTGGCGAGCAGGAACAGGTTGACACCGGCGATGAGCACCTGCGCCACCGCGAAGCTGAGCGAGTTCACCAGGTGCGCACCGGTTCCGAACCGGCGGCGCATGAACTCGGGGACGCTGCGCACCTTCGAGCCGTAGTAGAAGGGCATCATCACCAGGCCGAGGAAGACCATGGCCGGGATCGCGCCGATCCAGTAGTAGTGCATCGTCGACAGCCCGATCTGGGCGCCGTTCGCCGACATACCCATGATCTCGACCGCGCCGAGGTTCGCGGAGACGAAGGCGATGCCGGTGACCCAGGCCGGGAGGCGTCTGCCCGAGAGGAAGAAGTCGAGGCTGGAGGCGACCTGTTGCCGCGCCAGGTAACCGATACCCAGCACGAACACGAAGTAGATCGCGACCAGCACGTAGTCGAGCATTCCGACGTTGAGTCGGAGCGCACCATCGGCGAGGAGCATCACGCCTCCAAAGGTCTCGCGGAACGAATTCTCACGAAACCTAACAGAGACGCACATCTCATTCGAGCAATTCCGAACACTTCGTCTCTTGGCGGCGCAGATCGATCAGACGGAAACGCCCTCGCCGCCGAGGCGGACGAGGGCGCTGTGGGACCGACTCAGGCCAGATCGTCCTGGCGCATCAGCTGCCTCGCCGCCTCGGTGACCGAGCCGGACAGCGACGGATAGACGGAGAAGGTCTGGGCCACGTCGTCCACCGTCAGGCCGTTCTGCACGGCGACGGTGAGCGGCAGGATCAGCTCGGATGCATTGGGCGCCACCACGACCCCGCCGATCACCAGGCCGGTGTTGGGACGGCAGAAGACCTTCACGAAGCCGCGCCTGAGCCCGGACATCTTGGCGCGCGGGTTCGTCGCGAGCGGCAGCATGACGGTGCGCGCCTGGTAGGTGCCGTCGTCGATCGCGGCCTGCGAGACGCCGACGGTGGCGATCTCGGGGCGCGTGAAGATCGCCGACGAGACGGTCTTGAGCTTCACGGGCGAGACGCCCTCGCCGAGCGCGTGGTACATCGCGACGCGACCCTGCATCGCGGCGACCGAGGCGAGCGGCAGCACCCCGGTGCAGTCACCCGCGGCGTAGATGCCCGGCACCTTGGTCCGCGACACGCGGTCGACGGGGATGTAGCCGCCCTTGGTGAGCTCGATGCCCACGTCCTCCAGGCCGATGTCGGCGGTGTTGGGGATCGAGCCGACCGTCATCAGGCAGTGCGAGCCCTCGACGGCGCGGCCGTCGGTGAGCCGGACGATCACGCCGCCGTCCGTGCGCTCGACCTTCTCCGCGTAAGCCCGCTTGACGAGCGAGACACCGCGGTCGACGAGCGCATCCTCCAGCACGAGTGCGGCGTCCTCGTCCTCGTTCGGGAGCACGCGGTCGCGGGAGCTCACCAGCGTCACCTTGATGCCGAGCTCGGTGTAGGCGTGCACGAACTCGGCGCCGGTGACGCCGGAGCCCACCACCACGAGGTGCGTGGGCAGCTCCTCGAGGTCGTAGAGCTGGCGCCAGGTGAGAATCTTCTCCCCGTCCGGCTTCGCCGACTCCATCACCCGCGGCGAGGCCCCGGTGGCGACGAGCACCACGTCCGCCTCGAGGGTCTGCTCGCCGCCGGTCGGCGTGACGACGTTCACGACGTGCTGCGCCATGCCCGGGTTGGTCGGCGCGAGCGAGGCGCTGCCGCGGATGATCCGCACGCCCTCGCCGACGAGCCGTGCCCGGATGTCCGCGGACTGCGCCGTCGCGAGCTCCTTGACGCGGGTGTTGATCCGCTCGACGTCGATCTCGACGCGCTCGAACTGCAGCTCGATCCCCAGGTCGACGGCGCGCCGGGTCTCGGTTCGGATGCCGGTGGAGGCGATGAAGGTCTTCGACGGGACGCAGTCGTACAGCACGCACGCGCCGCCGATGCCGTCGGATTCGACGACCGTGACATCGCCCCCGTGCGCCACCGCCACGAGTGCCGCCTCGTACCCCGCCGGACCGCCGCCGATGATCACGATGTTCGTCATGGGTGCAACGCTATCGTCTTCCCGCGTCGTCGTGTCGGGCACCGTCGTCAGAGCGGTCCGGCGAGCGGGCGCGGTAAAGTTCACCTGTGCCGATCTACGCCGCCTACGGCTCCAACATGCACCCCGACCAGATGGCCGAGCGCGCCCCGCACTCGCCGATGGCTGGTACGGGGTGGCTGCGGGGCTGGCGCCTGACCTTCTCCGGCGAGGACATCGGCTGGGAGGGCGCCCTCGCGACCGTCACCGAGGACCGCTCGGATCCCGACGCCAAGGTCTTCGTGGTCCTCTACGACGTGACCACCGACGACGAACTATCGCTGGACCGCTGGGAGGGTTCCGAGCTGGGCATCCACGTCAAGCTCAAGGCCCGCGTCGACCTCATCGACGGGGGCTCCACGCTGGCCTGGCTCTACGTCGTGGACGCCTTCGAGGGCGGCCTGCCCTCCGCCCGCTACCTCGGCGTCATGGCTGACGCCGCTTACATCGCCGGCGCCCCCGACGACTACGTCCTCGACATCCGCACCCGGGAGTCCCGCAACGTCGGCCCGGGCCCGGGCGCCTCCGCCGACGGCCCGGAGTAGCGACTCACGCCGCATCCGGACCGCAGGTCGTCGCAGCCGGCTCGATCGCCGACGCCAGGCGCCGCAGTGCCCGGGCCAGCCCGGGACGCAGCCCCCTCCGCGGCAGGTCGACGGTGCGCCGCCCCGCCGATCGCTCGTGGATGTCCGCCAGCCGCGCGTAGACTGCAGCCGTCGGAGGATCCGCCGTCAGATTCCAGTGCTCTCTGTATTCGCCCATACGGCAAGCACACACGAACCGGCGGTGCGGTTCCAATGAATTAGGTGGCGCCTACATGTTGACCTACCTGCTCGACGTCGGTGACCTCGCCGACGCCCGATTCGTTGTGTCGCCGTTGAACGAAACGGCGCTGAGCCTGTTCCACCTCAACCACGTCCACGGAACCGCACGACACCTGACCGCTTGGCGGCGCGAGGCCGACGCCCGCAGCGATCGATACGATCGCGAGCTGGTCGACGCGCTCGTCTCGCCGTCCGGCAAGCAGATCCCCGATTTCCTCACGCCGATCACCGCTCCCAGCGCGGGCCGGCCGTCGTTCGAGGTCCACCTCGCGGACCTCGCCGCCACCGCACCGGAGGCCGCGCACGCCGAGCTGGCCGAGCTCACCGAGGACGGGCCGCCGTCGCCCGCACTCGCGCGGCTCCTCGCCCTCGACGACCCCGCACCGGTCATCGCGGAGGCCCTGGCCGCCTACCACGACGCGGCCATCGCCCCGGTCTGGCCCGCCGTGCACCGGATCCTGGAATCCGATGTGACGCACCGCGGCCGGGAGCTGGCCACCGGCGGTCCGGCCCGCCTGTTCGAGTCGCTCAGCCCGCGTGTGGAGTGGACCCGCGCCGGGGAACTCAGCGTGGACCTCGCGTGCACGAAGAGCTCGGGCCGGTTCTCCTCCGGCGGACGCGGGCTGATCCTCATGCCCAGCGTCTTCATCAGCCGGGTGACCATCGCGCACGATCCCCGCCGCACCGCGCCACACGTCGGCTACCCGGCCCGCGGATCGGCGACTCTCGCGGAGTCGTCGCCTCCGGTCGCCGACGACGCGCTCCGCAGGCTCATCGGCACCGCCAAGGCCGATCTCCTCGCGGCCCTCGGCGAACCCGCCGCCGTCGTCGATCTGGCCCGGACACTGGGAGTCTCACCGTCGGCGATCTCGCAGAGCCTGAAGGTGCTGAGCACCAACGGCCTCGTCGACAGCTCTCGCTACGGACGACGGGTCCTCTACCGCCGCACCGCCCTCGGCGAGGACCGCGTGCGCCACGGAGGCGGACATGGATCTTGAGCTGCGCGGACGCACCTTCGTGGTATCCGGGGCGAGCAGCGGCATCGGGCTCGCCACTGCCCGGCGCCTCCTCGGCGAAGGGGCGAACGTGTGCGGCTTCGCACGCGACCTGGACCGGTTGCGCGGAGCCCTCACGAGCGCCGCAGACACTGCTGGCGCCGCGGACGGCGGTTCCCGGCTGCTGCTGAGGGCCGGCGACGCCCGCGTACCGGCCGAGGTGGACTCGATCGTCGCCGCCGCGGCCGACGCCTTCGGCGGAGTCGACGGGGTGGTCGCCAACACGGGGACCGGGGTGGCGGCCGGCGTCGGCGCGGAGCCGGCGGTGTGGCGCGAGCAGTTCGACACCAAGATCGTGGCGGCGATCGCGCTCATAGAATCGGCACGTTCGTGGCTCGCCCGCGCACGGGGCGTCATCGTCCTGGTCAACGGGGTGACCGCACACCATCCCGACCCGCAGATGGCGCCAGTCGGGGCGGCCCGCGCCGCCCTCGCGAACTACGCGGCCTCGCTCGGTGCGGAGCTCGCTTCGGTCGATGTCCGTGTCGTAGCGGTCAATGTCGGCGTCATCGCGACCGAACGGCAGCGCGCACGCCACCTGCGGTCGGGCAGCCCACTCGACTACGACGAGTGGCGCGTCGCCGAGGCCCGTCGCCGCGGAATTCCACTCGGACGTATGGGCCGCCCGGAGGAGGTCGCGGACACGATCGCCTTCCTGCTCTCCCCGCGCTCCGCCTACACCACCGGAACCTCCATCGACATCGCCGGCGGGCTGGACGGCCGGACCTGATCGATCCAGGCAGAACAGCACTACCGCGGGGGTTCCTACCCCGTCATCGGGTTGCAGCCCAGGCGTGAATGAGAAGCACCCGCGGGAGTCGAGATCGTTCGGGTCCCGGCATCACCTGGATCACCGTCTGGTCCGAGTGTCCGGATCGGTCAGTCGACGGAGCCGAAGACGACGTTGGTCAGCACGCGAACCCCCATGTCCAGGGCGCGCTCGTCGAGGACGAAGTCCGGCTGGTGCAGGTCGTACTGGCGGCCCTCGCCGGACCACACACCCAGTCGCGCCATGGCGCCGGGCGCCTCCTCGAGGTACCAGGAGAAGTCCTCGCCGCCGCCGGACTGCGGGGTGTCGACGACCCCGTCGGGCGAGACGGCCCGCGCGGCCGCGGCGAGACGGGTGGCGGCCAGGCGGTCGTTGATCACCGGCGGCACGCCGCGGGTGTAGTTGACCTCGTGCTTGATCCGGAGCGGCGCCAGCAACTCGCCGATGATCTCGCGGACCAGCGGCTCCAACGACTCCCAGATGTGGTGCTCGCCGGTGCGCACGGTGCCGTGCAGCGCGCCGATCTGCGGGATGGCGTTGGGCGCGGAGCCGGCGTTCGCGGCGCCCCACACCATGATCGTGCCGGAACGCGGGTCGATGCGCCGTGACAGCACGCCCGGCAGGCCGGTGATGACGGTGCCGAGGCCGTAGATCAGGTCGCTGGTCAGGTGCGGTCGCGAGGTGTGGCCGCCCGGCGAGTGCAGGATGACCTCGATGTGGTCGGCGGCGGAGGTGATCGCTCCGGACCGCACGCCGATCTTCCCCACCTCGATCCGCGGATCGCA
Source organism: Tsukamurella sp. NPDC003166 (assembly GCF_040611135.1). Lineage (NCBI taxonomy): Bacteria > Bacillati > Actinomycetota > Actinomycetes > Mycobacteriales > Tsukamurellaceae > Tsukamurella > Tsukamurella sp. NPDC003166. Next base: position 125,978 of record NZ_JBEXNL010000013.1, on the reverse strand, counting down.
GTGCAGCGCGTAGATCCGGGAGACGCCGGCCATGACCTCGTCGCGTACCGCGGACAGCGCGCCGCCCGGCATGACCTCCTCGGCCGGCTGGAAGATCAGCCGCACCCCGACGGGCAGGCCGGGGCCGGCGTCGAGCTCGGCCAGCGCGAGTGCGGCACCCAGCAGGATCGTGGTGTGCGCGTCGTGCCCGCACGCGTGCGAAACACCGGGGTTGGTCGACTGGAAGTCCAGGCCGGTGGCCTCGTGGATGGGCAGCGCGTCCATGTCGGCACGCAGCGCGACTCGCGGTCCCGTCGACGGCCCCAGGTCGCACACGAGGCCCGTCGTCGACAGGCGCCGCGGGTGCAGCCCGGCGGCGGTGAGGGTCTCGAAGACGGCGTTCGTGGTTCGCTTCTCCCGCCAGGAGAGCTCGGGGTGCGCGTGCAGGTCGCGGCGGAACTCGCGCAGCCAACCACCCTTGCGCTGCAACCACTCGTCGACGTGTGCCTCCGCCGTACTGCCGCTCACCGTCCGCCTCCCTCACTGCCACCGCCGCGCGCGGCCCTGGTCACCAGCCGCGCCCGCTCATCCTCGTCCTCTGCGACCGCCGCGAACGCGGCGGCCAGGGCCAGCGCACCGTCGCGCACGGCCCGATCGGCGGATTCGGAGGCGGCAGCGGCCGTGAACTCCGGCTGATGGGTCACGGCCCCGTCGGTCTCCAGGCCGATCAGCGGATGGATCGACGGTACAGCGTGACTCACATTGCCCATGTCGGTACTCCCCAGCGGCACGAGTCGCTCGTACTCCGGGGCCACCGGCGATCGACCGATCGCGACGGCCGCCGCGCGGTAGGCGGCGGCGAGCGCGTCGTCGCTCCGGAGCTCGGTGTACGCCGGCGAGACCTCTGCGACGGTGTGCGTGCATCCCGTCGCGAGTGCGCCCGCCGCGAAGCAGTCCTCGGCGCGCGCGGCCAGCCGGCCCAGCGATTCCGCGTCGTCGGCGCGCAGGTAGTAGAGCAGTTCCGCTGCGGCCGGCACGACGTTCGGCGCCGTCCCGCCCTCGCTGACGATGCCGTGCAGCTGCTGCCCCGGCTCGAGGTGTTGCCGGAGCAGGCCGAGGGCGACCTGCGCGACGGTCGCCGCATCGCCGGCGTTGCGGCCGGCCCACGGGGCGGCGGAAGCGTGCGCCTCGCGGCCCGCGAACCGGATCCTCAGGTCCGCGAGCGCCAGGGTGCGGGTCCGCACCACGTCGAACGGCGCCGGATGCACCATGCCCGCGCAGGCGACACCGTCGAACGCCCCGCGCTGCAGCATGAGTACCTTGCCGCCCCCCGACTCCTCGGCCGGGGTCCCGTACACCTCGACGGTGAGCCCCAGGTCGTCCGCGATGGACGCGAGCGCGATGCCGGCGCCGAGCCCGGCCGCGGCGATGATGTTGTGACCGCACGCGTGCCCGATGCCGGGGAGCGCGTCGTACTCGGCGAACACCGCGACGCGCAGCGGCCCGGTCCCGGACCGACCGACGAACGCCGTCTCGAGGTCGGCGATACCGCGCTCGACGGCGAAGCCGTTCCCCGCGAGGGCTTCGGCGAGCAGCGCCGACGCGAACCGCTCCTCGAACGCGAGCTCGGGCCGGGCGTGCACCTCGTGGCTGATCGAGACCAGGTCACTGTCCACGCGGTCGACGGTTCCGGTGAGCGCCTCCAGGACGGAGGTGACGCGCCCGGTCACGGTCAGCCGAACTTGACTTCGGTGGTCGCGACGGCGAGGTCCGCGATGAGCGGCGCGTGCAGGTCGTTCTTGATCTTGTTCAGCGTGGGTCCGTCGGCGGCCGCGTTGGCGGCGGCACGGGCGGCCGCGGCGGGGAGCAGCTCCGCCTCGGAGGTCGCGGCCTGCACGATGCCCGCGGCCACGGCATCGCCGCCGCCGTAGCGGCGTCCGGTCGTCATGGCCTCGATCGCGGTCTGGTACGGCAGGCGTGAGCGCAGCAGCGTCGCCATGCCCTGCGTGAAGCCCATCTTCAGACTCACCTCGGGCAGGCAGAAGAACCCGCGGTCGTCGCGCATGACCGCGAAGTCGCAGGAGAGCGCCAGCATGGCGCCGGCACCGAAGGCGTGGCCGTTCACGGCCGCGACGGTCGTCATCGGGAAGGTCAGCAGTCGGCTGAAGACCGTGTGCACGCGGTCCAGGTACGCGGGCAGTTCGCCGACGTTCGCGAGGATGTACATCACATCGAGACCGTTGGAGAAGAACTTGCCGGTGGCGGTCACGACCAGCGCCGCCGGCGCGCCGGCGGCCTGCGCCTCGATCTCGTCGAGCCGGGCGTGCACGGCCTCCACCCAGTCCGGCGAGAATCGGTTCTCGGGGTTGGACTCCGAGAGCTCGACCCCCTCGTCCCCGAGGTAGAGCGTGAAGACGTCGTCGGTCCGCGTCACGTAAGGCATGGCGATCACGATAGCGGCTAGCATCGACAGGCATGGCGCCACGTGACCTCGGCATCGACGATCCGTCCGCAGCGGCCCGTGAGGCCGCCGATCGACTCATCACGGCGACCGGGGGTGAACGCTTCGACGTCGCCGTCGTCCTGGGCTCGGGCTGGGCCCCCGCAGCGGAGGCCCTCGCGGCCCGCGGGGCCGAGGCGGGGTCCGTCCCCATGGCGGAGCTGCCCCACTTCGCGCCGCCCAGCGCGGCCGGCCACAAGGGCACGGCGATCGCGCTGGTGGTCGGCGGCAAGCGCGTGCTGGTCCTGCTCGGCCGCACCCACGCGTACGAGGGCCACGACCTGTCCCGGGTGGTGCATCCGGTGCGTACCGCGTGCGCGGCGGGCGCATCGACGGTGATCCTCACCAACGCCGCGGGCGGCCTGCGGCAGGGCATGAGAGTCGGTGAACCCGTCCTGATCTCCGATCACCTGAACCTCACGGCGCGGTCCCCGCTGGTGGGCGCCCAGTTCGTCAACCTCGTGGACGCGTACTCCCCCGAGCTGCGCGGCCTCGCGCAGAAGGTCGACCCGTCGCTGAACGAGGGCGTCTACGCCGGTCTGCCCGGGCCCCACTACGAGACCCCCGCGGAGATCCGCATGCTGCGCACCCTCGGCGCCGACCTGGTGGGCATGTCGACGGTGCACGAGACCATCGCCGCCCGCGCGGAGGACGCCGCGGTGCTGGGCATCTCGCTCGTGACCAACCTGGCCGCGGGCATCACCGGGGAGCCGCTCAACCACGAGGAGGTCCTCGAGGCGGGACGGGAGGCGGCCGCGCGGATGGGCGGCCTGCTCGCCGACGTGATCGAGGCGATGTAGATGGGCGCCGAACTGGCCGAGCAGGCCCTCGCCTGGATCGACGCCGACCCCGACCCCGCCACCCGCGCCGAGCTCGACGCCCTCGACGGCGACGCGCTGGCCGAGCGCTTCGCCGCCCCACTGTCGTTCGGGACCGCGGGCCTGCGCGGACCGGTGCGCGGCGGACCGTCGGGCATGAACGTGGCGGTCGTGACCCGCGCGACCTGGGCCCTCGGCGAATGGCTGAAAGGCAGGTGCCTGGGCGGTGGCACGGTCGTGGTCGGGCGCGACGCCCGGCGCGGCTCCGAGGCCTTCTTCGCCGCAGCCACCGAGGTGCTCGCGGCGCAGGGATTCGCGGTCGTCGCGCTGCCCGAGCCCGGCCCCACCCCGTGGGTGGCGTTCGCGACGCGGGCGCTCGGCGCGGTCGCCGGGGTGCAGATCACCGCCTCGCACAATCCGCCCGCCGACAACGGCTACAAGGTCTACCTCGACGGCGGCGCGCAACTGGTCTCCCCCGCCGATGCGGAGATCGAAGGGCTCATCCGCACGGCACCCGGCGCGAACACTGTTCCGCGCACTCCGGCCCCCGTCGACCCGCGAGCCGAAGAGGTCGTCGAGGCGTACTTGCGACGGGTGTCCGCGCTGCGCCCGGCCCCGGCGACGCCGCTGCGGATCGCCCTCACGCCGATGCACGGCGTCGGCGGCAAGGTCGCATTGGAGGCGCTGCGGCGCAGTGGTTTCCACGACGTGCACGTGGTCGAGGAGCAGTTCACCCCGGACGGCGAGTTCCCGACGGTGACCTTCCCCAACCCGGAGGAGCCCGGCGCGTCCGACCTGTTGCTCGCGCTCGCGGAGCGGATCGACGCCGACCTCGCAGTCGCGCTCGATCCGGACGCGGACCGGTGCGCCCTCGGCGCCCGGTTCCCCGACGGCTGGCGGATGCTCAGCGGCGACGAGTCGGGCTCGCTGCTGGGGGCGCACCTGCTCGACGAGCCGCTCGCGGGCGCACCGTCGGGCGGTGCCGGTCCCTTGGTCGCGACGACCATCGTCAGCTCCGAACTGCTCGGCGCGATCGCCGAGGCGCGCGGCGCGCGGTACGCGCGCACCCTGACCGGCTTCAAGAACCTCGTCCGCGCCGGGGACGGACTGGTCTTCGCCTACGAGGAGGCACTCGGCCTGTGCGTCGATCCGTCGACGGTGCGCGACAAGGACGGCATCTCCGCCGCGGTCGTCGCGGCCGCGTACGCGGCCTCACTGAAGGCCCGGGGTCGCGGCCTGCCCGACGCCATCGACGACCTCTACCGTCGGCACGGGGTGTATCTCACCGGCCAATACGCGCTCCGGGTCGAGGACGTCTCGCGGATCGCGGCGATCATGACCGCATTGCGCAGTGACCCGCCTGTTGAAGTTGCAAACACACGCGTGGACTGTGAGGATCTTCTGACGGCTCGCTCCGCGACGGACGCGCTGGTGTTCCGCGGCGACGGCGTCCGGGTCACCGTGCGTCCCTCCGGAACCGAGCCGAAGGCGAAGTTCTACCTGGAGGTGATCGAGCCCGTGACGGACCCGAACGATACGAGCACGGCATTCGAGGGTGCCCGGCAGCGACTCGCGGCGGTGACGGACACCGTCCGGGAATGGGCGGCCTTCGGGTGAGCCGCCCCGCACGCCCGGCCGATCCCGCTCGCGGCCGGGTCATCGCGGCGTCCGTGGTCGTGGGCGTGCTGATCGTGATCGCCGCGGCGGCGGGGGCGACCGCCTATGTCAGCGGCCAGCGGGAGTCCCGCGCGCCGGCGCCCGCGGCGGCCCCGGCACCCCCCGAACGATCCAGTGCCTCGGCGGCACCGTCGTCGTCCGCGGGGCCGGCGCCCGCCCCGTCGATCCCGGGCACGGACGCTCTGGGATTCCTCGGCACCACGGCTCGCTGCGCCGACGGCGACCGACCGACGATGATGGTGCTCACCGCCGCCTCGCAGGCCGTCGTGTGCGACCACGCGGGCGCGGCGTACTACGCGGGCTGGCGCACCGACACGGGCTCCGGCACCAGGGTCGACGGCGTCCTGCCCGCCGGGCCCGGCTGGGTGGTGCGTGCCCCCGACGCGACGATCAACATCACTCCGGCGGGCCTGGTGATCAGCGCCGCCAACGGCGAGTTCACCGAACCCGCAACGGGATTCTGGGCGGCACCCTGACCGGTCAGGTCCAGCGCGGACCGAACTGACGATCCCCGGCGTCGCCGAGGCCGGGAACGATATAGGCGTTCTCGTTCAGACCACGGTCGACGGTGGCGGTCACCAGCCGGACGGGGTGCCCGCACTCCTCCAGCGCGCGGACGCCCTCCGGGGCGGCGACGACGCACACCGCGGTGACATCGGTGGCGCCGCGCTGCGCGAGCAGGCCGAGGGTCTCGACCATCGATCCGCCGGTCGCGAGCATCGGGTCCAGCACGAACACGGGCCGATCCGTGAGGTCCGCCGGCAGCGACTCGAAGTAGGGCTCGGGGACGTGCGTCTCCTCGTTGCGGCCCATGCCGACGAAGCCCACCTGCGACTCGGGCAGCATCGCGTGCGCCTGGTCGACCATGCCCAGCCCGGCCCGCAGCACGGGCACGAGCAGCGGCGGAGCGGCGAGGGCGGCACCGTCGGTCACCTCGAGCGGGGTGGTCACCGGGGTCGCGGCGACGGGCGCCCCGCGCATGGCCTCGTAGACCAGCATCTGCGTGAGCTCCTTGAGCGCGGCGCGGAACGACGCGTTGTCGGTGGCCACCGCGCGCAAGGCGGTGAGCCGGACGGCGGCCAGGGGGTGGTCGACCACGGTGATCTGCATGCCGCCAGCGTATCGGGAACCGAGCGGGCCCCTGAGCCGTCCAATGATTGAGGGGGTATTGCGATGGAACCGTTCGAGATGACAGTGGGCGCGGTGACGGCGGCCGGCGGCGAACTGGGTGCCCTGGCCGCGGCGGTGTCCGCCACGGCGGGGGCCGGGGCGGCATCGGCGGCGGCGCTGACGCCGGTGTTCGGGGTGGTCGGGGGTGACTACCTGGTGGAGGTGCTCGGCGCGATCGGGTCGACCGACGCGGAGTTGGTACGGCTCGCCGCGTTCTACACGTCGGCGTCAGCGGGGGCGGCGCGCACGGCCGCGTCGGCGGTCGCGGTGGAGGCGAGCGGCGCGAGCTCGCTCCTCGGGCTGCTCGGCGGCGCGTCATGAGCGGCATCGTCACGGCGTTGGCGGCGCCGCTGCGGGCGCTGCTCGACGCGTTCGGCACCGGCGATCTGAACGCCTCGGGAATCGACGCCGCCATCAAGGCCGTCGAGGCGGAACTGGCGCGGGTCGGCGCGCAGACCACGTCGACGCGGGTCACCGTCGGGAACGCGTGGACGGGCGAGGACGCGACGTCCGCGCAGCGCACGATCGGCGACGGCGGCACCGTCGCGAGTGCGCTGTCGCAGCACACGGGCGCGCTCCGGCAGTCCGTGACCGTCGCGGCGGAGACGGTCCGCAAGGGACACACCGAGCTCAAGGCCATCCTCGACTCCTTCGTGAGCAAGGCCGAAGCCGCGAATCCCACGCTGCTCAATCCCACCGGGTTGATCGCCGTCCTCACGCTCGCCGCCGACCACCTGCAGCAGGCGCTCGACGTCCTGCGCCGGGTCCGCGGCGAGCTCGACGGCGAGTCCGGCACCGTCACCGCTCTGGCGGCCGCGACGCCGACGGCGCCCGGCACCGTCGACGGTGGTGCGGCCACGACGCCCGCCTCGACCTCGGCGTCGACGGTGCCGGCGAGCACCTCCCCGTCGGGCAGCGGCGGAGGGACGGGCTCCGGGACGGGCTCCGGCGGCGGGTCCGGATCCTCGCCCTTGAGCGGACTCGCCTCCGCGCTCACGGGCTCGGGTTCGGGCTCAGGGCGCGGTTCGGGTCGGGGCTCGGGCGGCGGGCGCGGCACAGGGGCGCGGACGGTGAGCGCCTCCCGCCGGTCGACGGCGACGGTGACCGCCGACGGCAAGGGCGGCTACGACGTGCGACTGCCGGACGGCACCGTGGTGAAGGCGCCCAACGCCAAGGCCGCGGCGGCCGTGCAGGCGGCCCTGACCCAGCTCGGCGTGCCCTACCAGTGGGGCGGAACGACACCCGGCGTGGGCCTGGACTGCAGCGGGTTCACCCAGTGGGCGTACCGGCAGGCCGGGATCGAGCTGCCGCGGCTCGCCGATCAGCAGGGCGTCGGCGCGTCGGTGAGCGCCTCGGACCTCCGTCCCGGCGACCTCGCCGTGTGGAGCGGCCACGTCGCGATGGTCATCGGCGACGGCCGCATGATCGAGGCGGGCGATCCCGTGCAGATCTCCTCGATCCGGACCGACAACATCGGCCAGCAGTTCCACGGATTCTTCCGCCCGACGGGGTAGCGATGAATGCAACCACCGTGTGGCTCAGCGCTACACCGTTCATCGCCGCGGCGTTGGCGCTGAGGGGCGTATGGCTGGCGACCCGGCTGAAGGAACGCTCGGAGCGTCGCGCGGAGTGGTGGCGGCGAAGGGCGTGGGCGGTGGAACGCACCGCCGACGAGGACGCCTACACCTCACGAATCGGCGCGGCGACGGTCGAGGCGCTCCTGACCTCGGATCCGGCGACGGCGACGGCGACCGAACGGGACGTCATCGAGGCGATCACGCTGGCGGACCTATCGCACGGGGAGGATACTGAGGGTGAGCCGGAACACGAGTGAGGACGCGTCCATGACGGAGAAGCAGCGCTGGGTGCACACCTCCGAGGGGCAGTTGAAGCTCGCGCAGATCGCCGCGAAGGCGGCGCTGCTGAACGGCCGCAAGCCCGACCCACGCGCGCTGAAGGTGCTGAGGAAGCACTCCGATCCTCTGGCCGACGCCGAACCGGCGTAGTGCACTACGCTGGGCGCCATGGCGTCTGACATCGTCCCGATCGAGCTCGGCCTCACCGACGGCCCGGTGTACACCCTGTGGGCACCGCGGTGGCGTGACGGGGAGGACGAATGGGAGGCCTTCCTGGGCCTCGACGAGGATCTGTACGGCTTCTCGACGGTGGCGGAGCTCGTCGCGTTCGTGCGTAGCGACAAGCCGAACGACCTCGACGACCACCCGGCGTGGGAGGCGCTCACCACGCTCCCCGCCGAGGCGTTCGTGCCGCGCGACGATCGCAGCTTCGACGTGATCTCCGTGCCCGAGCTGGCCGCCGAGGAGCCCACCCCCGAGGTGATCGCCGAGCTCGAGGACACCCTCGAGATCGTCGGCCTCATCGGCGAGGTGTGCGAGCTGATCGACGTCACCAAGTTCTTCAACGGCAACCCGGTACTGGGCACCGTGCGCATCGGCACCCGCAACTTCGAGGGCCGTGAGGGCGCGGAGATGTGGCACAAGGTGGGCCAGATCATCAGCCGCAAGTGGGATGACGTGATCGACGCGATCGAGGGCGTCGTGAGCGCCCCGAAGGTGTCCGCCACACTGACGGAGGCGGCAGAGGAGGAGCTCGCGGCCGCCGACGAGAAGGCCGCGACGCTCGCCGCCGACGCCGCGGACCTCGATGACGACCTGGACGACGTGCCCGGCCTCGACGATGACGACCTCGACGAGGACGATGCGGCGGACGACGAGGCCGTGGACGCCGTCGAGGACGACGAGGAGTTCGAGGAGGACGACTCGTTCTGGGGCCGGGTCGGCATCGACCCCATCAAGATCATCACCTCGACCGGTGAGTACTACACGCTGCGCTGCTACCTGGACGACAATCCGATCTTCTTGGGCCGCAAGGGCAAGATCTTCGTCTTCGACTCCGAGGGTGCGCTGGCCCGGTACCTCGCGGACGACAACGACACCGATCTGTCCACCGTGTCCACGTACCAGGAGGTGCAGGTCGCGGCCACCGACGGTGCGCTGGAGGTCGAGGTGTACGACGACAACGTCTACGTGCTCCCCGGCATCGGCGAGGACATCGCCGACGGCCCGCGCCGGATCGACCGCGACCAGCTGGACCTCGCGGTCGAGCTGCTGCTGGATTCCGCCGACTTCGCCGACGACGCGTCGGTGCGGGATGCGCTGCGCCCCACCACCCCGCTCGGCTTCTTCGTCTCCTACGCGCTCGACCCCCAGCCGCGCCGGCTGGCACCGTCGGGCCCGTTCGACAACGAGGTGGAGGCCTGGCGGGCCCTCGAGCACGACTTCGAGGACCGCCTCACCGCCAAGTGACTCGGCGACTCAGCCGATCAGCACGGCGAAGCCGGGCTTGATCGTCTCGTCGATGATCGCCAGCCGCTCGTCGAACGGCAGGAACGCCGACTTCATGGCATTGATCGTGAAGCGCTGCAGATCGGCCCACCCGTAGCCGAAGGTCTCCACCAGCTTGAGCATCTCCTTGCTCATGGTGGTGTCGCTCATCAGCCGGTTGTCCGTGTTCACCGTGACGCGGAAGCGCAGCTGCGCCAGTAGGTCGAAGGGGTGCTGATCGAGCGACGCGACGGCCCCCGTCTGGACGTTGGAGCTCGGGCACATCTCCAACGGAATACGGGCGTCGCGCACGCGCGCGGCCACCCGTCCGAGTCGCGCGCCGGAGAAATCGGTGGTGCCGGGCTCCACACCGCTGATGTCGTCGACGATGCGCACGCCGTGGCCCAGTCGGTCGCAGCCGCAGAAGGCCAACGCCTCGTGGATGGACGGCAGCCCGAAGGCCTCCCCCGCGTGAATGGTGAAGGGCGCCGAGTGGTCTCGCATGTACTCGAAGGCGTCCAGGTGCCTGCTGGGCGGGAACCCGGCCTCCGCACCCGCGATGTCGAAGCCGACGGCGCCGCGGTCGCGCCAGCGCACCGTCAGCTCCGCGATCTCCCGCGACCGTGCCGCGTGCCGCATGGCGGTCACCAGGCAGCGCACGATGATCGGACGCCCTGCGGTGCGCGCCGCGGACTCGCCGGAGGCGAAGCCGGCGAGCACGGCCTCCATCACCTCGTCGAGCGAGAGCCCGCGCTGCAGGTGCTGCTCGGGCGCGAATCGCACCTCCGCGTAGACGACCCCGTCGGCGGCCAGGTCCTCGGCACACTCGCGTGCGACCCGGGCCAGAGCCTCGGGCGTCTGCATCACGCCGACCGTGTGCTCGAAGGTCTCGAGGTACTTCACGAGCGAACCGGAGTCCGCGGCGTCGCGGAACCACGCGGCGAGTTCGGGTTCGGTGGTGGCCGGCAGGTTCGCGTAGCCGGTCTCCGCGGCCAGCTCGAGGACGGTGGCGGGGCGCAGCCCGCCGTCGAGGTGGTCGTGCAGGAGCACCTTCGGTGCGCGCTTGACGGAGGCCAGGTCGATGGGGGTGGGTCCAACGGGATTCGCCATAGGGCAACGCTACCGGCTACCCGCCCGTAACACCTGCCGACGCTAGCGCTCCGTGAGATAGGTCAGGATCGCGCGGACCCGGCGGTTCCCCTCCTCGGGCGGCAGGTCGAGCTTGGCGAAGATGTTGGCCACGTGTTTGGCCACCGCCGCGTCCGAGACCACCAGGGCCGCAGCGATTTCGGAGTTGCTCCGCCCCTCCGCCATCAGCGCCAGCACCTCCCCCTCCCGGGGCGTGAGCCGGTCGAGCACCGTCGGAGTGAAGAGCCTGGACACGACCTCCGGGTCGACCACCACGCCCCCGGACGCGACGGTGTCGAGCGCGCGCAGGAAGTCGTCGACGCGCCCGACCCGCTCCTTGAGCAGGTAGCCCACGCCGCCGCCGGAGTCGAGGAGGCGGCGCGCGTACGCGGCGGCCACGTACTGCGAGAGCACCAGCACGGGCAGACCCGCCCTTGCCGCCCGCAGCTCGAGCGCGGCCCGCAGGCCGTCGTCGCCGTGGCCCGGCGGCATCCGCACGTCCGTCACCACCAGGTCGACGGTGCCCGGATCCACCGCCCGGAGCGCGTCGGCGTCGCCGAGCAGCCCGACCACCTCGTGGCCGGCCCGTTCGACGATCCGCTGCAACCCCTCCGCCAGGAGGACCGAGTCTTCGGCGATCACGATCCGCACTACTTCCAGCCGCCTTCCGTCCGCCCGTGCCCTCTCCTCGGCGATCACGATGCGCATCACTCCCACGCCGCCCTCAGACCCCCCAGGCGACCTCTCCTCGGCTCCCACGATCTGCAGCCCGGAGCAGGTTACGACACGGCCGTAGCCCAGTAGAGCGTGGTGGGTCCTCCGGGCGGACTGAGCACCGTCAGGGTCGCGCCGATCGCCTCGGCCCGCTCGATGAGCCCCGCCAGGCCGGTCCCGCGCGCGGGGTCGGCGCCGCCGGCACCGTCGTCCATGACGGTCATCGAGACGCCCAGCACACCCGCCGCGAAGGTGATCCGGACCTGCCGCGCGCCGCCGTGCTTGATGGCATTGGTCACGGCCTCGCTGGCGGTGTAGTACATCGCCTGCTCGATCTCGGCGGGCAACCTGCGGCCGGGCTCCCACCCCTCGCCGGCGTGCACGTCCACCCGGATCGCCCCGCCGAGCTCGGTGCACGCGGCCTCGACCCCGGCATCGTCGAGCACCTGCGGGTGCACGCCGCGGACCGTGTCCCGCAGGCCCGCCATGGCGCGCTCGAGCCGCGCCTGCGCCTCCGCGACCTGCGCCCGCACCTCCTCGGACGATTCCGTGGGCAGGCTCTGCTGCAGCTCGCCGAGCTGCAGCGACAGGCTCGCCAGGTCCTGCTGCGGACCGTCGTGCAGGTTCCGCTCGATACGGCGGCGCTCACCCTCGAAGGAGTCCACCAGCACGCCCCGCGAGGTCTCCAGCGCGTCCACGCGGCGCTGCAACTCCTCCTCGGTGGGGCCGAGCAACAGGCGTGCGGTGGCCACCTGCGCCACGGAGACGGCGTAGGTGATGTACAGCCCGACCGCGCAGATCACCAGGCCGACGACCGCCCACACCGTCTGGCTGATCACTCCGTCGATCGGGGCGCCCATGACGTTGACATCAGGGGTGAACAGCGGCCCGAGCACCAGGCCCAGGCCCACCATCCAAGCGACCGCGGCGCCGAGGAAGACGATCGGCGTGAGCACCGCCAGAAGGAGGGAGTACGCGACCTCCCGCCACGTCGCCCGCTCCCCGATCCGGGCGCCCGCGCGGGTCGACAGGTTCCCGGTCACGGGCGGATGGGGATCGCCGATCGCCGGCGCGTCGAGCCAGGTGACGCGCAGCCGCTCCACCTTCGCCAGCCCGTAGGACCATGCCGGCGCGAGAGGCAGCAGCACGATCACGACGTAGAGGAAGAAGACCACCCAGCCGACGAACATCGACACGGTGAAGTAGGCGAGGCCGCGCCACGGGGCGGACGTGGCGAGGAAGCGGAGCGGTTCGCGCAGCGGGGCGGCGAGCGCGCCGTGCTCGCGCTGCGCCGGGGACGGGGTCACGGTTGCGATCATGCCGTAGACGCTAGGGCCGCGGCCCCGCCGAGTCCCGGGCGCGAGCGGGAGGATCCGGGGTGGTGCCAGCACTACCTCCGCCGGTCCGATCCCGCGTAAGCTGCGCACCAATGAATATATTATCTATGCGCCTGGGTGGCTTCTTCGCCCCGCACCGCACCAGCGGCGTGTTGCGCCCCGCACTGGTCAAGGCCGCGATCACCGCGACCACGGTCGTGGTGTGCTGCCTGCTGTTCGGCCCCAAACTCGGAGTCTTCGGGCTGCTCGGCGGCCTGGTGACCTTCTGGGAGACGGACCGCCCGCTGTGGCCACGGGTGCGCAACAGCCTGCTCATCACCGCGCTGGTGGTGGCGTCGCTCGCCTTCGGCGTGGCGATCGCGCCGGCGCGCTGGGCCTTCGTCCCCGGCGCCGTACTGATCGTGATCGTCTTCTCGATGCTCTACTCGACCTTCATGCTCGGCCGCGGCCCCTCACCGGTGCTGCCGATCTACGCGGGCGTGGTCGGCGCCTACTTCGGCGTCGACCAGCAGCTGGGGTGGCAGCTCGTCGGGCTCACCGCCTTCGCCGGGCTCCTGACGACCGTCCTGCTCCTGGTTCCCTTCCTCGTGGCGCCGCACGGACCGGAGGAACGCGCCACAGCCCGCGCCCGGTCCGCGGTCCGGGCGTACGCGGAGCTGCCCGACGATGCCCCCGCCACCGTCGCGCAGCTCTCCCGGAACGCCGCCTACGCGGCCATGAACGACGCCCTGGTGACGCTGCGCTCCGCCTGGCCCGCGACGCGCGGCGTCCGGCACCGCGCCCTGGGCGATGAGCTGTTCGTGGCGCAGCGCGAGCTGGTGACGGCCATGTTTCGGCGGCTCGGCAACGACGCACCGGTCCGCACGTCGGGGCCCGTCGGATCGCTCGTCCTGCGGCAACCCTCGTGGCGCTACCTCGCCGCGCATGCGCTGCACCCCGATTCGGTGCAGTGGTACACGACCTGGCGGATGGCGCTGGCGGCCGCGTTGGGTGGGGTCGCATCGCTGGCCGTGGGCATCGGCTACCCGTACTGGGGCATCCTCACGGCCGTCATCGTGCTCAATCAGTGGATGGACCGCCGTTCCGCGCTGCTGCGCGCCGCGCAGCGCACCGTCGGGACACTGCTCGGCGTGGGCGTCGTGTTCGCCGTCTCGGCGCTGCACCCGGGCCCGTGGGCGTCGGTCGCGGTGGTGTTGATCTGCATGACGGGCATGTACCTGGCGTTCCCGTTGAACTACGCGTGGGCGCTGGTCTGCATCACGCCGATGGCCTTGGTCCTCGTTCAGGCCGCCACGGGCGCCGGCACCGTGCGGATCACCTCCGACCGGTTCCTGGACACGCTGATCGGTGCGGCCGCAGCCCTGGTGGTCATGTGGGTCAGCTCGCTCGGGTTCCCGCGACGCCTGGCCCGCACCCAGTCGCGGCGGTCGGAGCGCGCCGTGATCGCCGTGGAGCACGCCAACGAGCGCGGCCGGCAGTTCGAGCCCGACGGCCAGCACGCTCGCGTGGCACTGATGTACGAGCTGACGCACCACGTCGCCGTGATCGAACGGGCCGTCATCGACGACCCGAAGCTGGCGGACCTGCGCGCGCCCGAGATGCGGCTGGCCGACCGCGGGTACGCGGCCCTCGGCCGGGCGTGGCTCGCGCCGGCCGAGGACGACGGGTCAGGGCAGCGCGAGCAGCCGTGAGGTGAGCGCGAAGGCGCGGTCACCGTCGAGATCGGCGAGCGAGACGCCGGCGAGCTCGGTCGCCTCCGACGCCGTCTGGTACCGGAAGTGGTATTCGGCCGCGGTGGCTGCGTCGGCGATCGCGATGCCGGCGCTCTCCGGGTTCTGGGGCGACGCCGACCCGCTGTTGCCGAAGTACGTGGCCATGAGCTCGCCGTAGGCCCCCGCCTCGGGCGCCCCGCCCGAGTTCGCCCCGAAGGGCGAGGAGACGTACCCCGGCTCGATCACGGACACCCGGACGCCGAACTCCGCGGCCACCGGCGCCAGCGACTGGAGGAATCCCTCGATGGCGAACTTCGAGCCCGCGTAGGCATCCAGGAACGGGTGCGCGACGACGCCGCCGACGGAGGTGACGGTCAGGATCGTGCCCGCGCCGCGCTCCCGCATACCCGGGAGTACCAGCTTGGTGAGCGCGACCGGAGCGATGTAGTTGATCTCGATCTGCCGGCGCACGTCCTCGACGGTGAGTTGCTCGGCGGTGCCGATCTTGCCACGCCCCGCATTGTTGATCAGGGTGCTGATCGGCCCCAACTCGCGCTCGATGTCCGCGAACACGACCGCGGCGGCGGCGTGATCGGAGACATCGAGGTGCCGGACCGCGATGTCAACCCCCGCCGCCGCAGCGACGGCCAGCAACTCGGTCTCGCTCCCCGGGCGCCGGACGATCCCGACCACGGTGTGGCCGCGGCGGGCGAGTTCGACGGCGGCGTGCAGCCCCATTCCGGAGGAGGTGCCGGTGACGACGGTGACGTTTCTGTTCTCAGTCATGCTCCACAGCAACCGGATCGGCCGATAATATATTTCCAGCTAGCCGTGGTGAGACCCTCGTCCGAGGAGTAGCGCGCCATCACGGCGCCGACCCCACCTCGAACAACCCGTCGCGCCGCCGCGGCGCGCACTACCCTGAGCGCCATGCGCATCGCGATCCTCGACGACTTCCAGGACGTCTCCCGCGAGTACGGAGACTTCTCCGGTCTCGACGTCACCGTGTTCACCGAGCCCCTGACGGACATCGCCGGCCAGTTGGCCGGGTTCGACGGGGTGGTCGCGATGCGGGAGCGGACCCGCTTCCCCGCGGAGGTGCTGCGCTCCCTGCCCGACCTGCGACTCCTGGTCTCGACGGGGCGGCGCAACGCCGCCATCGACCTCGCAGCCGCATCCGAGCTGGGAATCACTGTGTGCCACACCGGCTACCGTCCCGCCGCGGCCGCGGAACACACGTGGGCGCTGATCCTCGGTGCCCTACGGCACATCCCCACCGAGGACGCGAACATCCGGGCCGGGCGCTGGCAGAGCACCGTCGGGAAGGAGCTGCACGAGAGCACCATCGGCATCGTCGGGCTCGGCGGCCTGGGCCGCCGAGTGGCGCGGGTGGCGAACGCCTTCCGCGCGGACGTGATCGCCTGGTCGAGCAACATCGACGCCGACAAGGCGGCCGAGGTCGGGGCGACCGTCGTGAGCAAAGACGAACTCTTCGAGCGGTCGGACGTCGTCACGATCCACTACGTGCTCTCGGAGCGCTCGCGGGGCATCGTCGGCGCCGCCGATATCGCGCGGATGAAGCCGGGGGCGCTGCTCGTCAACACGTCGCGGTCGGGTGTGCTCGACACCCCGGCCGCGGCCGCCGCCGCGCGCCGGGGCGACATCAGGCTGGCACTCGACGTGTTCGACACCGAGCCCCTCCCGGCCGACGATCCGCTGCGGGACCTGCCGAACTCGGTGCTCACCGGGCACGTCGGCTACGTCACCGAGCAGCAGTACCGCGCCTTCTACGCCGACGCGGCCGAGGACGTCCGCGCGTATCTCGCCGGCGCCCCCGTCCGCGTCATGAATCCCTAGGCGGTCACCCGGTCCAGCACGAGCGAGCCGCGCGGCGCCGCGGACCCGCCGATGACGGCCGCGCCGTCCAGGGCGGCTTCCGCACCGTCGAACTTCTCCGGAGTGTCGGTGTGCAGGGTGAACAGCGGCTCGCCCGCGTGCACCTCGTCGCCGAGCCCGGCGTGCCAGGTGACGCCCGCGCCCGCCTGCACCGGCTCGCCCTGCCGCTCACGCCCCGCGCCGAGGCGCCAGGCCGCGATGCCGACGCCCATCGCGTCCAGTCCGGTCAGTACGCCGGACGCGGGCGCGGCGACGGTCCGCGTGTGGGCCGCGACGGGCAGCGGCGCGTCCGGGTCGCCGCCCTGTGCCGCGATCATCGCGCGCCAACTGTCCATCGCGCGACCGTTCGCCAGGTGCTCGGCCGGGTCGGCGTCGACGCCCGCCAGCGCGAGCATCTCCCGGGCGAGCGCCAGCGTCAGCTCCACCACGTCCGACGGTCCGCCGCCGGCCAGGACCTCGAGCGACTCGGCGACCTCGAGGCCGTTGCCCGCGGTGCGCCCGAGCGGCGTGGACATGTCGGTGAGCAGGGCGACGGTGTTCACGCCCGAGTCGTGGCCCAATGCGACCATCGTCTCCGCGAGCTCGCGCGCCTGCTCGCGCGTCTTCATGAACGCGCCCTTGCCGACCTTGACGTCGAGCACGAGCGAGGCAGTGCCCTCGGCGATCTTCTTGCTCATGATCGAGCTGGCGATCAGCGGGATCGCCTCGACGGTGCTGGTGACATCGCGCAGGGCGTAGAGCTTCTTATCCGCCGGGGCCAGGCCGGAGCCGGCGGCGCAGATCACGCCGCCGACCTTCTCGAGCTGGTCGAACATCTCCGCGTTGGACAGGTCCGCGCGCCAGCCCGGGATCGCCTCGAGCTTGTCGAGCGTGCCGCCGGTGTGGCCGAGGCCACGCCCCGACAGCTGCGGGACCGCGACCCCGTAGGACGCGACCAGCGGAGTGAGCGGAAGGGTGATCTTGTCGCCGACGCCGCCGGTGGAGTGCTTGTCGGTCGTCGCCAACGGGGCACCGTCGCGGCGCAGGCCCGAGAAGTCCATCCGCTCGCCGGTCCCGATCATCGCGGCGGTCCAGCGCGCGATCTCACGGCGGTCCATCCCGCGCAGGAAGACGGCCATCGCCAGTGCCGACATCTGGTAGTCGGCCACCACCCCCGTCGTGAACCCGTTGATCACCCAGTCGATCTGGCCGTCGGACAGCGCCTTTCCGTCGCGCTTGGCGGCGATGATGGAGACGGCGTCGTACACCTCGGTCATCGTGCTACCTCTTCCATGTCGTCGGGCCCGAAGGCGTCGGGCAGGAGCCGGCTCAGCGGCACCGGACCGGAGCGGTGATCGACGAGCAGGTCGCCGCCGCCGTGTTCGTGGAGCAGTTGGCGGCACCGGCCGCACGGGAGCAGGACGTCTCCGTTCGCATTGGCGCACGAGAAGGCGACGAGGCGTCCTCCGCCCGTCGTGTGGAGCGCGCCGACGAGTCCGCACTCGGCGCAGAGGGTCAGGCCGTATGAGACATTCTCCACATTGCAGCCGGTCACCACGCGCCCGTCGTCGACCAGTGCGGCCGCGCCGACGGGATAGTTCGAATAGGGCGCGTAGGCGTTGTCCATGGCCCTGACGGCGCTGCGCCGCAAGACCTCCCAGTCGATATCGGGCACTGCGTACCACTCCCTTCCGAGCCTTGTTGATCGCCTATCAATTACGGTCAGGCAAACCTAACTAAATCTGTTCGGCCCCAACGGATCGGGACCGTGGTTTCGATTCCACATTCCCGTGGGTTTAAGGTCAAGGCGTGGGTTCAGGTATACATCGCGACTGACGCCGGTGCGAGGGCTCGATACCCTCCGTCGACCGATCTCCCGTCGTATCCAACAACGATGTCGAAGGCAGGGCTCGATGAGCAGTACTACCGAGGTGGCGGCCGCCGAGGAGCCGCGCCGCGTCTCCCTCTACAAGGGCGATCCGGGCATGTTGAACTGGGTGCTGCACCGCATCAGCGGCGTCACCATCTTCTTCTTCCTGTTCGTCCACGTGCTCGACACCGCGGTGATCCGCGTCGACCCGACGGCCTACGACAAGGTCATCGAGACCTACAAGACCCCGATCATCGGCCTGCTCGAGATCGGGCTCGTCATGGCCATCCTGTTCCACGCCCTCAACGGCGTCCGGGTGATCCTCGTCGATTTCTGGAGCAAGGGTGTCCAGTATCAGAAGGCGATGTCCATCGTGGTGTGGACCGTCTTCCTGCTCACCGGCGCCGGAATGGCCGCGCGCCTGCTCTACATCATGATCTCGCACGGGTAGGGGCAACGACAGATGACTACAGCGAACGAACCCAAGCTCGCCAAGACTCTCATGAAGCAGTACGACCGCCCCGCATCCCTCGACGCGCCGCGCTCGCCGCACCGCCCCGCGGGCAACAACTTCGAGAAGTGGGCGTGGCTGTTCATGCGCTTCTCGGGCGTCGCCCTGCTCGTGCTCGTCTTCGGGCACGTCTTCATCATGCTGGCCATCGACAACGGCGTGCACCGCATCGACGCGGCCTTCGTCGCGAAGCGGTGGGCCAGCCCCTACTGGCAGGTCTGGGACATCACGATGCTGTGGCTCGCACAGCTGCACGGCGGCAACGGCCTCCGCGTGATCATCGACGACTACGCCCGCAAGGACCGCACCCGGTTCTGGCTCAAGACGCTGCTGGCTCTGTCGATGATCCTCGTGGTCGTCCTCGGCACCTACGCGCTGCTCACCTTCAATACGGCTACCAACTAGCGCGCGAGAGGACTCACCCGCATCATGCAGGAACATCGTTACGACGTGGTGATCATCGGTGCCGGCGGCGCCGGTATGCGCGCGGCCATCGAGGCCGGGCCCCGCGCCCGCACCGCGGTGCTCACCAAGCTCTACCCCACCCGCTCCCACACCGGCGCGGCGCAGGGCGGCATGTGCGCCTCCCTCGCCAACGTCGAGGAGGACAACTGGGAGTGGCACACCTTCGACACGGTCAAGGGCGGCGACTACATCGTCGACCAGGACGCCGCGGAGATCATGGCCAAGGAGGCCATCGACGCGGTGCTCGACCTGGAGAAGATGGGCCTGCCCTTCAACCGCACCCCGGAGGGCAAGATCGACCAGCGCCGCTTCGGCGGCCACACCCGCGACCACGGCAAGGCCCCCGTCCGCCGCGCCTGTTACGCCGCGGACCGCACCGGCCACATGATCCTGCAGACGCTGTACCAGAACTGCGTCAAGCACGACGTGGAGTTCTTCAACGAGTTCTACGTCCTCGACATCGCGCTGACGGAGACCGAGGACGGCCCCGTCGCCACCGGCGCCGTCGCGTACGAGCTCGCCACCGGCGAGCTGCACGTCTTCCACGCCAAGGCGATCATCTTCGCCACCGGCGGCTCGGGGCGCATGTACAAGACCACGTCGAACGCGCACACCCTGACCGGCGACGGCATGGGCATCGTCTTCCGCAAGGGCCTGCCCCTGGAGGACATGGAGTTCCACCAGTTCCATCCGACGGGCCTCGCGGGCCTGGGCATCCTCATCACCGAGGGCGTGCGCGGCGAGGGCGGCATCCTCCGCAACGCCGACGGTGAGCGGTTCATGGAGCGGTACGCCCCCACCATCAAGGACCTCGCGCCGCGCGACATCGTCGCCCGTTCGATGGTGCTCGAGGTGCTCGAGGGCCGCGGCGCCGGCCCGAACAAGGACTACGTCCTCCTGGATGTCACGCACATCCCGGAGGAGACCCTGATGGCCAAGCTGCCGGACATCATGGAGTTCTCGCGCACCTACCTCGGCGTCGACCCCGTCACCGAGCTGGTTCCCGTGTACCCCACCTGCCACTACGTGATGGGCGGCATCCCCACCAACATCCACGGTGAGGTGCTGCGCGACAACGAACACATCGTCCCCGGCCTCTACGCCGCAGGCGAGTGCGCGTGCGTGTCCGTGCACGGCGCCAACCGCCTGGGTACCAACTCGCTGCTCGACATCAACGTCTTCGGCCGCCGTTCCGGCATCGCCGCGGCGGAGTACGCCAAGACGCACGACTTCGTGCCGCTGCCCGAGAACCCGGCCGACATGGTCGAGAAGTGGGTCGCGTCGATGCTCAGCGACCACGGCAACGAGAACGTCATGGCGATCCGCACCGAGCTGCAGCAGACGATGGACAACAACGCCGCCGTCTTCCGCACCGAGAAGACCCTGACGCAGGCCCTCGAGGACGTGCGCGCCCTCAAGAAGCGGTACGAGCACGTCACCGTCACCGACAAGGGCACGCGGTTCAACAGCGACCTGCTCGAGGCCATCGAGCTGGGCTTCCTGCTCGAGCTGGCCGAGGTCACCGTCGTGGGCGCGCTGAACCGCAAGGAGACCCGCGGCGGCCATGCCCGCGAGGATTACCCGACGCGCGACGACGTGAACTTCATGGTGCACACCATGGCGTACAAGGAGGGCGAGGGCCTGGAGTCCGGGATCCGTCTCGACACCAAGCCCGTCGTGCAGACCCGCTACGAGCCGATGGAGCGTAAGTACTGATGACCGCCGCAGTCGACACCCCCGCCACCGTCCAGCCGCCGGTTCCGCCCGGCTCCACGATGGTCACGATCAAGGTCTACCGGTTCAACCCGGAGGATCCCGACGCGGCGGGCTGGCAGAGCTACCGGGTTCCCGCGCTCCCCTCGGACCGCTTCTTGAATCTGCTCCTCTACATCAAGGGCTACCTCGACGGAACCCTGACCTTCCGCCGCTCCTGCGCCCATGGCGTGTGCGGCTCCGACGCCATGCGCATCAACGGCGTCAACCGCCTCGCCTGCAAGATGCTGATGAAGGACTTCCTGCACGGCGACAAGGACGTGACCATCACGGTCGAACCGATCCGCGGCCTGCCCGTGGAGAAGGACCTCGTGGTCGACATGGAGCCCTTCTTCGACGCCTTCCGCGCCGTGAAGCCCTTCCTGGTGACCTCGGGCAACGAGCCGACCCGCGAGCGCATCCAGTCCCCCACGGACCGTGAGCGTTTCGACGACACCACCAAGTGCATCCTCTGCGCCTGCTGCACCACCAGCTGCCCGGTGTACTGGATGGACGGCTCGTACTTCGGCCCCGCGGCCATCGTCAACGCGCACCGCTTCATCTTCGACAGCCGCGACGAGGGCGCCGCCGAGCGCCTCGAGATCCTCAACGGCGTCGACGGTGTGTGGCGCTGCCGCACCACCTTCAACTGCACCGACGCGTGCCCCCGCGGCATCCAGGTGACGAAGGCCATCCAGGAGGTCAAGCGCGCCCTCCTGTTCAGCCGCTAGAACCCTTACTGCAGCCCGGAACGCCCCGGACCTCACCCGAGGTCCGGGGCGTTTCCCTTTCGACGAGAGGCGCCCCGTGCCCGCGAACCTGATCAGCACCCCGATCGACGACGGACTCCTGCGCGGCCACCTCGACCTCGAGGCGACGGCGCGCGGCCTCCTCCCGCACCGCCTACCCCCGGCGGCCCGCCGCCGTATCCCGGATGCGCGGCTCGCCTCCGCGGAGGCGCAGCCGTCCGGCGTGCGCCTGACCTTCCGGACCACCGCCACCGTCATCGAGCTCGAGACGCTGCCGACCAAACGCGCGTACGCCGGCCTCCCTCCCCTGCCCGACGGTGTCTACGACCTCGTCGTGGACGACCGCCTCGTCGCCAGCACGACGGTGCCGGGCGGGAACGTCGACACCGTCATCGACATGGTGACGCAGGAGGCCGAGCTCACCGAGGGCCCTTCCGGCACCGCGCGATTCGCGGATCTGCCCGCGGGCGAGAAGGACGTCGAGATCTGGTTGCCCCATAACGAGATCACCGAGCTGGTCGCGCTGCGGACGGACGCCGCGGTGCACCCGCAGCCGCGACGCGATCGCCTCTGGCTGCACCACGGCAGTTCGATCAGCCACGGCTCGGGCGCGATGCACCCGACGGGGACCTGGCCCGCGATCGCCGCCGCGGCAGGCGGGGTCGACCTGATCAACCTGGGGTTCGGCGGCAGCGCCGTCCTCGACCCGCTCGTCGCCCGCGCCATCCGCGACACCTCCGCCGACCTGATCAGCCTCAAGATCGGCATCAACCTCACCAACATGGACGTGATGCGCCTGCGCGCGTTCGTCCCCGCCGTGCACGGCTTCCTGGACACCATCCGCGACGGCCACCCGACCACGCCGCTGCTGCTCGTCTCGCCGATCCTGTGCCCGATCCAGGAGGACACCCCTGGACCGGTGATGCCCGTCCCGTCGGCCGCGGGCCTGCGGTTCGAGGCCACCGGCGACCCGGCGGAGATCCCGGCGGGAAGGCTGACGCTGAGCGTCATCCGCGACGCCCTCGGGCGCATTGCGGCCGACCGGGCCGGTGAGGACCCGCACCTGCACCTCCTCGACGGACGCGCCCTGTACAGCGCGGACGACTACGCCCGCCTCCCCCTCCCGGACGAACTCCATCCCGACGCCGCCACCCACGCCCTGATCGGAGCGCGATTCGGCGAGCTCGCCTTCGGAGAGGGCGGCGCCTTCCCGTCCTGACACCCGGCCCGTTCAGGCGCCGACGAGCCGGTTGGCGAAGGTCGAGACGGTGTAGACACCGACGCCGAACACGACCTCGAGCGCGTTTCGTGGCGTGAAGCCCGCGTCGAAGAACTCCTGGAGGTCCGCATCCGCCACCCGCCCGGCACCGTCGAACAGCCGCCCGACGAACGTGACCGTCGCCGCGACTGCCGCGTCGTCGGAGCGCATCCCGGCGGCGATATCGCGCACCACGTCCGTCCGGTCCATCCGGGCGAGCTCCGCCGAGTGGATCCGGACGCAGACCTCGCAACCGTTGCGATGGGCGACGGTGAGGATCACGGTCTCCCGTACCACGGGAGGCAGCGACGCCGCCTCGAACGCCGCGCTCGCCGCGAGGAAGCCGTTGAGCAGGGCCGGTGACTCCGCCTGCAGCGCGGCGGCGCGCGGCACTCCGCCGAACTTCGCGCGGATCGCCTCGAGGGCCGGGCGGGACTCGTGCGGTGCCGTGTCGACCGTGTGCATCGTGAATTCCATGATTACTCCCTTTTTAGACAACTTGGTTGACTATTGGCGTCACGATACAGTCAATCCGGTTGACGAAACAAGGGGTGACGCGGTGTCGAGACCGGGCTACGAGCTACCGCTCCTCCTTCTCGGCGGCTTCCGCGAGGCCGTCGACGAGGCGCACCGCATCCTGGCCGACCAGGGCTTCCCCGAGGCCCGCCCGCGGGACGGGTTCGCGATGCAGGCCGTCGGCGACGGCTCGACCGCCGGCGAGATCGCCGCGACACTCGGAGTGTCGAAGCAGGCCGCCGCGAAGACCATCGCCCGCCTCGTCGACCTGGACTACGTCGCCGTCGGCCACGACCCCGAGGACGGTAGACGGCGACTCGTCGCGCCCACCCCTCGCGGTCGCGCGATGCTCCGGGCGAGCGCAACAGCTTTCGAGGGCGTCCGCGACGCATGGACACAGCGGATCGGTGCCGGCCGACTCGACGCCATGCTCGACGACCTGGCATCTCTGGCGGCATCGCCGATCCGCCTCGACACTCTGGCATCGCTGACTCAGGATGCGGACGACCAGCGGAAACGCACATCACGGGCGAGCGACGCCGAATAGCCATTGACGTGACACCACAGTGGTGTCATAGTTGATGTCATGGACATCACGCCCTACGTCAACGACCTCCAGCGTCAGCTCATCGCCGCGGCGGAGCGCGACTTCGCCGATGCCGGCGTCGACGACGCCGGCGCGAGCGCGGAGCGGCTCGCTTCAGGCCTGGACGCCGCCGTGCGGCTGGTCCTGCTCGACGCGCTGTCCGCGGCCGCGGCCGAGATCACCCGTGACCTGGTGCCGGGCTCCGTCGACCTGCGCCTGCGCGGCCGCGAGGTGGACTTCGTCGTCGCCGCGCCGTGCGCGGAACCGGACGACGCGGCCACCCCCTCCAGCGGCGTCGAGTTCGACGACGCCAGCACCTCCCGGACCACCCTGCGCCTGCCCGACGCGCTCAAGGCCCAGGTCGACGAGGCCGCCGCCGCGGAGGGCGTGTCGGTCAACACGTGGCTGGTCCGCGCCGTCGCGGCGGCACTGGCTCCCCGCAAGCGACGATCCGTGCAGCGCGCGCTCCGCACCGGCGACGACTTCGCCGGCTGGGCTCGCTGACCCCTCCCTGAACCCGGAGTCCAACAGCTCGACGCCGAACCCCGCACCCCGCGGGGTCGGCCGAGCACACCCCGAAAGGCCCGCCATGCCCGTCTTCCCCACCCCCGAGCCCATCGACCTCGCCGTCAACCTGCAGGTCGGCGACCTCGAGGTCGTCGCGACCGACCGCACCGACACCGTCGTCACCGTCTCCCCGAGTTCCCCGAACAAGGCCGCGGACCGCCGGGGCGCCGAGGCCGTCCGCGTGGAGTTCGACGGTGCCCGGCTCGTCATCGTGGGCCCCAAGCCGACGTTCGGGCTCATGAGCTTCCTCGGCGCCGCCGAGTCCGTCGACATCACCGTCGAGTTGCCCGCCGGCTCCCGGTTCACCGCCGAGAGCGCCGTCGGCGGGGTCCGCACCGAGGGCCGCCTGGCGGCCACGCGGATCAAGGCGAGCACCGGCACCGTCGAGCTCGAGACGACGGGCGACCTGTGGCTGCGCGCGGGCCACGGCAACGTCACGGCCGGCGCGGTCGAGGGCACCGCGGAGATCACCGCCGACCACGGGCGGATCCGGATCGCGGCCATCGCGGGCGACGCGGTGCTCAAGGCCTCCCACGGCAGTGTCCGCATCGGGGAGACGACCGGCGGCGTCGAAGCGAACCTGTCCTACGGCGACCTCGACATCGACCGCGCCACCTCGTCCGTTGCGGCGAAGACGGCGTACGGCGCCATCAC
Organism: Tsukamurella sp. NPDC003166; assembly: GCF_040611135.1. Classification (NCBI taxonomy): domain Bacteria; kingdom Bacillati; phylum Actinomycetota; class Actinomycetes; order Mycobacteriales; family Tsukamurellaceae; genus Tsukamurella; species Tsukamurella sp. NPDC003166. The sequence goes on along the minus strand of NZ_JBEXNL010000013.1, from coordinate 100,796 downwards.
CCTCGCCGAGGTCTCGGGCGGCGTGATCGACCTCGAGAGCAGCTACGGAAGGCTCACCGTCGGTGTGGCGGAGGGGGTTCCGGCGTGGCTCGACCTGTCCTCCAAGGAGGGACGCGTGCGGAATCGTCTCGAGGAGGGCCTCCCGGACGTGGGCGATCCGGACGCGGAGCCGGCGGGCGCGCACCTCTCCGTGCGGGCGCGAGCGAAGTTCGGCGACATCGACATCCGGCGCGCTCGCTGAGCGCACATCCCTCGTCAGGAGAACATCATGACCATGACCACCACCGCGGCGATCGAGGTCCGTGGCATCGAGAAGAGCTACGGCGATCTGCCGGTGCTCCGCGGGGTCGACATCGACGTCGCCCCCGGCAGCGTCTTCGCCCTGCTCGGCGCGAACGGCGCGGGCAAGACCACACTGGTCCGCATCCTGTCGACGCTGCTGCGCCCCGACGCGGGCAGCGCGACCGTGCACGGCTACGAGGTCACCGCGCAGCCGCAGCGGGTCCGCGAATCCATCAGCCTCACCGGGCAGTTCGCCGCCGTCGACGAGATCCTCACGGGCCGGGAGAACCTCGTGCTCGTGGCGCGGCTGCGCCACCAGGACGACCCCGGCACCGTCGCCGACGCTCTCCTGGAACGGTTCCGCCTGACGGACGCGGGCGGACGCCGCGTCGGTACCTATTCCGGCGGCATGCGGCGGCGCCTCGACATCGCCATGAGTCTCATCGGCGACCCCGCGGTGATCTTCCTCGACGAGCCCACCACCGGCCTCGATCCGGAGGCCCGGATCGACGTGTGGGAGATCGTGAGAGAACTGGCGACACAGGGAACGACGGTCCTGCTGACCACCCAGTACCTCGAGGAGGCCGAGCAACTGGCGGACCGCATCGCGATCCTGCGCGACGGCCGGATCGTCGCGAACGGCACCCTCGCCGAGCTGGGGCGCCTGCTGCCGGCGGCGAGGGTCGAGTACGTCGAGAAGCAACCCTCGCTCGAGGAGGTCTTCCTCGCGCTCACCGGATCTCGCACCGAACCCACCACGGAGGACCGACCATGACCAGCTACGCCGTCTCGGACACCGGTGCGCTGCTGGGCCGATCACTCAAACACATCACCCGCAGCGCCGACACGATCATCACCACCGCGATCACGCCGATCGCGATGATGCTGCTGTTCGTCTACGTCTTCGGCGGGGCGATCAAGGGCAGCACCGGCGGCACGAACTACGTGAACTACCTGCTGCCCGGAATCCTGTTGATGGCCATCGCATCCGGCATCGCCTACACGGCGCTGCGCGTGTTCAACGACATGCAGGGCGGGATCTTCGAGCGCTTCCAGTCGATGCCGATCGCGCGCACGTCGGTGCTGTGGGCACACGTGCTCACGTCGATGGTCGCGAACGCGATCACCGTCGTGATCATCCTCGGCGTCGGGCTGCTCATGGGCTTCCGCTCCTCGGCCGGCCCGCTCGCCTGGCTCGGCATCGCCGGGATCCTGACGCTGTTCACGCTGGCGCTCACCTGGATCGCGGTGGCGGTCGGTCTGACCGCGAAGTCGGTGGACGGCGCGACCGGGTTCTCGTACCCGCTCATCTTCCTGCCCTTCATCAGCTCCGCGTTCGTGCCGACCGCCACGATGCCCGGGCCGGTGCGCGCCTTCGCCGAACACCAGCCCGTCACGTCGATCGTCGACACGATCTCCGCCCTGCTCGCCCAGCGCCCCGTCGACGGTGCCGCTCTCGCCTCCGCACTCGGCTGGAGCGCGGGCATCCTGGTCGTCGCCTACGGCGCCGCGATGCTCGCGTACCGTCGCCGGATCCGCTGAGCCGAACCGGCGCTCAGTCCTTCTGGTGCGTGGGCGTGGCGAAGAACTGCACCAGCACGAAGGCGATCACGAGCGCCGCGGCGGGCAGGATGATCGTCGAGCCCATCGCGTCGGCGAACGGGCCGCGGAGGAACTCCGGCAGGGCGCCGGTGGACATCGCCCCGCCTCCCCCACCGGCGGCGGCGTGCCCCGTGGCGGCGGTGAACTTCTCTTCGATCTGGTGCTGCATGAGCACGCCGACCGCCGCGCTGCCGAGCACAGCGCCCACCTGGCGGGTCATGTTGTAGACGCCGGAGCCGGCGCCCGCCAGCTGCAGCGGCAGGTTCCGGTTCGCGGTGGCCGCGAGCGGTCCCCAGATGAACGCGTTACCGACACCCATCAGCCCGATCGGCAGAAGGATGCCGACCACGGGCGTGGTGTCGTGTGCGACGAAGGCCAACCAGAACAGCGCGATCGCGTTGGCGGCGAAGCCGAATCCGGTGAGGTAGCGCGGGTGCACTTTGTCGGCCAGCTTGCCCGACGGTGCCGCCAGGGCCCCGGAGATCACGGCGAGCGGGATGAGCAGCAGCGCCGAGCGGGTGGGCGTGAGGCCCATCGACTTCTGCGCGAACAGCATCAGCGGGATCGACATGCCCGTCACCGAAAAGCCCATGCACGCGATGGCCGCGTTGGACAGCGAGAAGTTGCGGTCTTTGAACAGCGACAGCGACATCAGCGGCTCGGCCGCCTTGGACTGCCACCACACGAAGACCATCAGCAGCACTACGCCCGCGGCGATCATCCCCCAGATCTCTGCGGACCAGTCCTCCTTCTGCCCCTCCTGCAGTCCGAAGGTCACCAGGAACAGGCCGGCCGCGCTGAGCAGGATGCCCGGGATGTCGAGCTTGTGCTTGTGCGTGGGCAGGTTCGGCACCAGGATCACCGCGGCGATGAAGGCTGCGATACCCACGGGCACGTTGACGAAGAACACCCACTCCCAGCCCAGCCGGTCGACGAGCACGCCGCCGGCCAGCGGCCCGACGAGGATCGCGACACCGGCGACGGAACCCCACAGCGCCATCGCCGTACCGCGCTTGGCCGCCGGGAATGTGCGGGTGATCACGGCCATCGTCTGCGGCGTCATCAGCGCGGCGCCGATGCCCTGCACGACGCGGGCCGCGATGAGCATGCCGATCGTCCCGGACAGGCCGCACCACGCCGACGAGAGCGTGAAGATCGTCAGGCCCACGAGGTAGAGCCGCTTCGGGCCGAACATGTCGCCCAGGCGCCCCGCCAGCAGGAGCGGCACCACGTACGCCAGCAGGTAACCGCTGGTCACCCAGATGACGCCGTTGAGGTCCTTGCCCTGGGTGAGGTCGATCCAGATGGAATCGGTCGCGACCGAGACGATCGTGGAATCGACGAGGATCATGAAGAAGCCCACGACCAGCGCCCAGAGGGCGGGCCAGGGCCGGTACCCCGAGGGCAGCCCGGGCAGCGCGCCCGGATCGTACTGCTGCGGTGCAGCGGTGGCGTCATTCGCCATGGTGGTGAGCCTTCCAGTCCAGGGTTTCGTCATCGAGCCGTCCGACGGTGCGCCGCAGCCAGTCGGCTTCGGCGGCGCGCATCGCGATCAGGTAGTCCAGGTCGAGCAGGTACGCCGCGGCGGTGCGCTCGAGCGCCCGGGCATGGCCCGCACGCATCTCCGTCAGCTCGCGGTCGACGCGTTCGAGTCGCCCCGCGAGGAGCGCACGCACCACGCCGCGGTCGAGGTTGTGCGCCTCCGAGACCGCGAACGGGAACCGCGGATACTCCTCGGCGGGCCGGGCCAGCAGGTCGGCGACGACGGCCTGCAGCCGTTCCCGCCCGGCCGGAGTGATCCCGTACGTCGTGCGCTCGGGCCGGTTGCCGTCCCGTTCCGTGGACACGGCGACGACCATGCCGTCGTCGGCCAGCCGGTTCACCGCGTGGTAGAGCGAACCCGCCCGGAGCTTGACCACGAGGTCCTCGCGCCGGTCGACCATCGTGGTGAACATCTCGTAGGGGTGCATGTCCCGCTCGGTGAGCAGCGCGAGCGCCGCGATCGCCAGCGGTGCCATCTCCCGCGTCCGCGCCATCCCCACCTCCGATCCGTGCGCTCGGCGGCAACACTACGCCGCGAGTACTCCAGACGGAATATGTGCAGCCGGGGTATTCGCCCGAATCGGACGTAACGTCGCTATGTCCCTGATCACAGCGGAATCCGCTCGCAGTCATGCCCCCACTGTCGCGGGCACAAGTGTCAGTTCGTGACCGCTGCGGCGTCCGTCACGCGCCAGGCCCGGGCCGCCGACGGCTTCTTCCCGCACGACATCATCCGCGGCGGCAGGTCCTCCGCCGTGACCGTCATGGTCCACGCGCGCCCGTCCTCGTGCTCGACGGTGACGGCGTGGACACCGGCGGCCGGCGCACCGTCGGACGTGGTGCGCAGGGCATCGGGACCGACGGGACCGAGGACCTCGCGAACGGCGACCTCCGCCGCCTGCTCGGCCGGCGGGATCGACGAGCGGCCGCGCAGTCCGGACGTGGACACCACGCCCGCGCGCGCGGCGTCGAGGGCCTCCCCGGCCTGCGCGCTCGACACGCGACCGTAGGTGTAGCCGGTGGGCAGCACGATCACCACGGGGGCGAACCGGTGGCCGCCGGTGTGCGAGCACTCCCACACCACCGGCTCGGGGTAGCGGGCGGCGAGCTCGGCCGCGATCGGCCGGCCGAGGACCGCGCAGCACACGTCGCGCTTGCCGTTGGTGCACACGAGCGCGATCGGGCCCGCGAGGTCGCCGGCGGCCGGGTCGTCGACGGGCAGGCGCGGGATCTCGGCGTAGTCGGCGACGGTGAACATCCGCAGCGAGCTCCGGCCGGTCACCGAGGCCGCGACGAACACCCGCATCGGCCCGGTGCCGCCCGCGCGGCCGGGCCGGTGGATGAGGAGCACCCGCAGAGCGCGGTCGTCGGCGAACCGTTCGATCGCCTCCCCCACCTCCGGAGCGAAGGTTGCGCCGGAGAACGGATCACGGCCCCAGCCGGACTCGTTCTCGATGCAGAGCCAGCCCGTCTCCGTCGTCGCGGTGCCGGGGAGCGGCTCGTCCGTGAAACTCGAACAACGCTCCGTCATACCGCCACCGTAGCGGACTACCATGAGCCGCGATGATCGCGCGCGCCCTGAGAACCGCAACCGTCGTCGGCCTTCTCGGTGCGCTCGTCGCCCCGGCCGGCGCGACGCCGGCCCCCGCACCGTCGCCCACTCCCGGGCCGGCCGTGGCCACCCTGGTGACCGACGCCTGCCCGCACAAGCACGTCCCACCGCCCGCCGTCGACGCCTCCGAGGTACCCAAGCCCGGGGCGCCCACGCCCGCGCCGCTCGCCGTCCCGGACCCGCCGGTCGGGGGCGCGAAGCTGGGCGGGTGCGGCCTCGTCGTGCCCGACGGTGCGCCGCCCGCCCCGCCCGGCATCGACTCCGCGGGCTGGCTCGTCGCCGACGCCACCGACGGGACGGTGATCGCCGCGAAGGATCCGCACGGCCGGTACCGCCCCGCGAGCACGATCAAGCTGCTGCTGGCGCAGGTCGCGCTCCGCGACCTGAAGCTCGACACCGTCGTCGAGGGGACCGCGGAGGACGCCGCGCAGGAGGGGGACGCCGCCGGCGTCTCCCCCGGCGGCCGGTACACCGTCAAGGACCTGCTCGAGGGCCTGCTGCTGATCTCGGGCAACGACGCCGCGCACGCCCTCGCGCGGCAGCTCGGCGGCGTGGACGCCGCGGTCGCGAAGATGAACGAGCTCGCGTCCGCGCTCGGGGCGCACGACACGCGGGCCGCGACCCCGTCGGGCCTGGACGGCCCCGGCATGAGCACCAGCCCGTACGACCTCGCCCTCATCCTGCGGGCGGCCCTGCAGGACAAGCGGTTCGTGGAGATCGCCGCGACACCGCGGGTCACCTTCCCCGGTCACCCGCCGGTGCCGACGACCGGACCGCCCACCCCCCTGCCTCCGGGGGCGAGCGCACCGCCCGCGCCGACATCCGTTGCGCCCTACCCGATCCTCAACGAGAACCGGCTGCTGACCGATTTCCCCGGCGCGGTCGCCGGTAAGAACGGCTACACGGACGACGCGAAGAAGACCTTCGCCGGCGCCGTCGACCGGGACGGTCATCGCTACGTCATCGTCCAGATGTTCGGCCTCACCCACGCGGGCAACACCTACTGGGACCAGTACCGCCGCCTGCTCGACTACGGCGTCGCGCTGCGCGGCAAGTCCGTCGGCACGCTCGTCGCCGCCACGGGATCCGGTGCGGCGGAGCACCGCCCCGGCGAGGGACACGACGCGGTGGTCGCGAGCGGACCGTCGGGCATGGGCAACGGGACCCGGGTGCTGATCGGCCTGGGCGGCCTCGCGGTCATCGCGGCGCTGGTCGGTGCGGCCATGCGTACGAACCGGGGCCGCTGACGTGGTCACCGCGCCGGCCGGGGCGGCGACGGTGCCCGACAAGGGACTTCGCTCGAACTCCCTGGGGCTGCTCAGCAACATGGCGATCGGCCTGTCGTCGACGGCGCCCGCGTACAGCCTCGCGGCGACGCTCGGCGGCGTCGTCGCGCACGTGCACGGCAAGGCGCCCGCGATGTTCGTGGTGGCCTTCGTGCCGATGCTGCTGGTGGCCCTCGCCTACAAGGAGCTCGCCGCCGACACCCCGGACGCCGGGACCACCTTCACCTGGGGCAGTAGGGCGTTCGGGCCGTGGGTCGGATGGATGGGCGGCTGGGGCCTCGCCGTGTCGGCGATCATCTGCCTGGCGAACGTCGCGGAGATCTCCGCGACCTACCTCCTGCGCTTCGTCGGATTGAACGCACTCGCCGAGAACCGGCTCGCGGTGGTGGGTTTCGGGTGCGTGCTGATCGTGGCGATGACGTGGGTGTCGTACCGCGGGATCGTGGTGTCCGAGCGGATGCAGAACGCGCTGATGTCGATCCAGTTCGCCGTTCTCGCCGTCGCGGCGGGGGCGGCCCTGTGGGCCGTGTACGGCGGGCACGCCGGAGCTCAGGCGGTGCGGCCGACCTGGGATTGGTTGGACCCGACGGGCCTGAGCGCCTCGCAGATCGCGGCCGCCGTGATCCTGTGCATCTTCCTGTACTGGGGCTGGGACGCGTGCCTCGCCGTCGGCGAGGAGACCAAGGACTCCTCCTCGACCCCGGGCCGGGCCGCGGTGCTCGCCACCGTCGTCCTCATGGGCACCTACGTGCTCGTGGCGGTTGCCGTGCAGGCCTATTCGGGATTCGGGGACACCGGCATCGGGCTGGGCAACACCGACAACCACGACGACGTCCTGACGGTGCTCGGCCGTCCGGTCGGCGGTGCGGTGCTGGCGGGCCTGCTCGTGCTCACGGTGGCGCTGTCCGCGCTGTCCTCCACCCAGTCGACGGTGCTGCCCACGGCCCGCGGAACCCTCGCGATGGCGGTCTATCGGGCGGTGCCCGAGCGCTTCGCCCACGTGCACCCCAGGTATCTGACACCGTCCTTCGGCACCGTCGTCATGGGCGCCTCCGCGCTGGCCTTCTACCTGACGCTGGCGTTGCTCAGCAGGAACACACTCGAGGACTCGATCAGCTCGCTCGGGCTGGCCGTCGCGTTCTACTACGCGATCACCGCGTTCGCCTGCGCATGGTACTTCCGGCGGACCGTCCGGCGGTCGCTGCGGAACCTCGTGCTCCGGCTGGTCCTCCCCGTGCTCGGCGGGTCCGCGATGATCTGGGCGTTCGGGCAGAGCGCCGTCGACATGATCGCCCCCGACTACGGACGGACCGTGATCGGCGGCATCGGCGGGGTGTTCGTCATCGGCATCGGCATGCTCGTGCTCGGGATCCCGCTGATGATCGGCTGCGCCGTGCAGCGCCCCGCGTTCTTCCGCGGCCGCACGCTCCCGCGCGCCGGCGCGCCCGAGGACGCCTGAATCAGCGCCTGCGGCGCAGCAGGGAGCCGAGGCCGAGGCCCGCGACCAGACCCGCTGCGCCCGCGATCGCGGTCCGTGCCGCTTCCGGCTCGGACCGGATGACGGGCGAGATCACCACGGGATCGGGGGCCGACGGGATGACGTAGCGCTGGTTGCGCGGGTCCGTGGCCGCCCAGGCCGTGGCGAACAACAGCATCCGCGCGGTGAAGTAGATGAACAGCATGATGCCGAGGATCGGGCCGAAGGTCGCGCCCGCGGGACTGCGCAGCGTGGCACCGATGATCAGGGTCGCGAACTGGGTGAACACCGTGAAGACGACGGCCATCAGCAGTCCGGCGTGCAGGGCGTTGCGCCACGGGAAGCTGACGCGGGGCATCCGCGCGATGACGAAGGTCCACAGGACCCAGGTCGCGAACACCGTGATCAGCAGTGTCACGCACGCGATCAGGATCGCCAGGCCGGGAACGTGATCCAGGCCGACGGCGGTGAGCAGCGTCCTCGTCAGTGGGCTGCTGCCCACGGCGATGAGCGCCGAGCACACCACGATCGCGGCGAAGAGGCCGATGAGTGCCGCGAGATCGCCCAGCTTCTTGCTGACGAAGTTCTGCTCGGGCTCCTCGCTGTCCCACATCTCGGTGAGCGCGGCACGCACGTTGCCCACCCAGCCGAGGCCGGCCCACAGGCCACCGAGCAGGCCGATGAGTCCGACGGTGCCGCGCGAGGAGATCGCTCGGTCCAGCAGCTGGTTGATCGTGGTGGCCATCTCCTGGTTGGACATCAGGTCGCTGATCCGCTGCTTGATCTCCGCCAACAGCTCGGCATCGTTGACCAGCACGTAGCCGCCGATCGAGAACACGACCATCGCGAGCGGGAACAGCGCGAACACACTGAAGTAGGTGATCCCGGCGCCGTAGTAGTCGCCCTTGTTGTCCTGGTACCGCATGGCGGCGGCCATCACGTGATCGAACCACGGCCATTTGTCACGGTACTTCTGGAGCATTCGGGAATCCTCCTGCGGGTGTTCGCTACGTCACATCGGCTAGGGCGCCAGGAACCCTACCCTGTCGTAGACGTCCGCGAGGGTGCGCGCCGCGATCTCCTGTGCGCGCTCACGTCCCGATGCCAGCACCCTGTCCAGTTCCGCGCGATCGTCGAGGTACCCCTTGACCCGGTCGCGCAGCGGCGCGGCGAAGTCGACGAGGACGTCCGCGACCTGCGTCTTCAGATCGCCGTACCCCTTGCCCTCGTAGGCCAGTTCGAGGTCGGGGATCGGGGTGCCGGTGAACGCCGACTCGATGGTCAGCAGGTTCGACACGCCCGGCTTGTTCGCCCGGTCGAAGCGGATCTCCCGCTCCGTGTCGGTGACCGCCGACTTCACGCGCTTGGCGATGACCTTCGGGTCGTCGAGGATGCTGATCAACCCCGCGTCCGACTCCGCGGACTTGCTCATCTTGGCGGTCGGGTTCTGCAGGTCGTAGATCTTGGCGGTGTCGGAGACGATGTGCGCCTCGGGCACCACGAAGGTCTTCTTGAACCGGGTGTTGAAGCGCTGCGCGAGGGTCCGAGTCAGCTCCAGGTGCTGCCGTTGATCCTCGCCGACGGGCACCAGCTGCGGCCGGTAGAGCAGGATGTCCGCCGCCATGAGGATCGGGTAGGTGAACAGGCCGACCGACGAGCTGTCCGTGCCGTTCTTCGCCGACTTGTCCTTGAACTGCGTCATCCGGCTGGCCTCGCCGAAACCCGTGATGCAGGACAGGACCCAGGTCAGCTCGGCGTGCTCGTGGATCTGCGACTGCACGAACATCGTCGACCGCTCGGGGTCCACACCGAGCGCCAGCAGCTGCGCGGCCGCGAAGGCGGTGCGCTCGCGCAGGGCCTTCGGATCGTGCGGCGTGGTGATGCCGTGCATGTTCGGGATGAAGTAGAAGGTGTCGAACTCGTCCTGCAGCTGCACCCACTGCCGCACCGCACCCAGGTAGTTGCCGAGATGGAACGAGTCCGAGGTCGGCTGGATACCCGACAGCGCGCGCTGCCGCTTCGTGGGGGTGGGGGCGGTTTCCGTCACGGGGAACGAGTCTATCGGCCCCGTTCCGGCCCGTCGCCCCAGTATCGGGCCCGACGGTGCCCGCCCGGTCCGACTGCCGCGCCGGTCCGGCCGCCACGGCCTCCGAGCCGGCCGCGCGCGCTCAGGCGTATTCGACGGTGACCGGCGCGTGGTCGGACCAGCGCAGGTTGTACGCATCCGCCCGCTCGACCACGGCCGACGACGCCCGCTTCGCCAGCGCGTTGTTGGCGATCTGCAGGTCGATGCGCCAGCCGGAGTCGTTGTCGAAGGCCTTGCCCCGCCACGACCACCACGCGTACGGGCCGGGCACGCCGGGGTGCAGGTCGCGAACGACGTCCTTGAATGCGCGCCCCTCACCGATGTACTCGCTCATCCAGGCCCGCTCCTCGGGGAGGAACCCCGAGTTCTTGACGTTGCCCTTCCAGTTCTTGATGTCCAGCTCGGTGTGGCCGATGTTCCAGTCGCCGCACACGACGACCTCGCGCCGCCGCCGTCCGAGCTTCGCCAGGTACGCGCCGAACTCCGCACGGAAGCGGTCCTTCTCGTCCTGCCGTTCGGTACCGACGTCACCGGAGGGGAGGTACAGGGAGGCGACGGTGAGATCCTCGAAGTCCGCCTCGATGTAGCGGCCCGCGTGGTCGAACTCCTCGCTGCCGAAACCGATCCGCACGGCGTCGGGCTCGTTGCGGGACAGCACCGCCACGCCGTTGCGGCCCGCCGTCGAGGACTCCGCGGCCGCCAGGTGCCAGCCCGCCTCCAATGCGGGCGCGAGCGCGGTCAGCGTCTGCTTGTGGGTGGCACGCACCTCCTGCAGCAGCACCACATCGGCCCTCGTCTCGCGCAGCCAGGGCAGCATGCCGAGGTTCTCGTCGGACCGCTGCTTCACCGCGGCGCGGATCCCGTTGACGTTGATCGAGGTGATGATCACGCGAGCGCCTCCACCGTGAGGCCCAGGCCGGCCCACTCCGACCGGACGCGAGTGATGTCGGCGGCGTCGGACACGCCGAGGAGCACGCGCGGTCCCCGCTCCGCCAGGATCTGCACGAAGACGGCGACGCCCTCCTCATCGGCCATGACCTGTTCGGCCTGCGCGATGCCGAGCACCACGGCGCCGGGGCCGCCGAGCCAATCGAGGTCACCGATGCTGTCCGCGAGCGCGTCCCAGTTGCCGCCGAAGTCGAGCGGGAACTGCAGGACGGCCGAGACCTCGTTGAGCAGGGCGGCCTTGGTGCGCATCCGGCTGCCGCGGGCCACGAGCACGCGGGGACGGTCGCGACGCTTGAGGGAGTCCAGATCGGTGCCGGTCAGGGCGGCGCCGGAGCCGGACTGGAGGAATTGGGGAAGGGTGCTCATCGGATCCTCGTGAAGGTCTCGTAGTGGTCCAGGGTGTACCAGGCGCCGCCGTCGGCACCCGTGATGATCCGCTCCGCATCGCGCCCACGGCCGGACTTCTTGATGTTGACGTCCCACTCGGTGTACGTGGCGGTCTTGCCCTTCGAATCGGTCTTGGGCAGCCGGTTCTCGAAGTTGCCGAAGTTACGGCCGCCCTGCGTACCCGACCCGTCGTTCGGGGGCCATGTGCCCGCGTCGATCCGGGCGAGTGTCGCGAGCACTCGCTGCGGGACCGCCGAGTTCGACGGTGCCCCGGCCGACGAGCGCGCCGGGCCGGGCTTGGCCGTCACCGTCGGCCCCTTCACCACGGACGAGGACGCGACCGGTGCCGCGGTGGCCCCGGGCTGTGCCGACGACTTGCCGCAGGCGACGAGACCGACGAGGGCGAGTACCACTATCGCGCAGAGGGCCAGGATCCTTCGCATACCCCAAGACCCTACCGACGAGCACCGACAGGTTCCGCGCTCCGTCGTGCTACCAGCACCCCGATGGCGAACACCAGCAGGCCGGCGACCGCGAGCCCACTGCCGACCAGGGCGGGCGCGGTGTACGCGCCGCCGGCGGCGATGACCGCTCCGCCGAGCAGCGCGCCCAGCGCGTTCGCGATGTTGAGCGCGGAGTGGTTGAGCGTCGCGGCGAGGGTCTGCGCCTCGCCCGCGACGTCCATCAGCCGGGTCTGCAGGGCGGGCACCAGCGCCGAGGCGGTGAGACCGATGAGGAAGAACAGGGCCACGGGGGCGACGGGCTGCGGCGCGAACACGGAGAACAACGCCTGCAGCACGACCAGCGCGACGAGCGCGACGGCGATCGACCCGATCACCGAGCGGTCCGCGGCGCGACCGCCGACGGCGTTGCCGATCACCATGCCCACGCCGTAGACGGCCAGTACGATCGGCACCGAGCCCGCGCTCAGCCCGGACACCGAGGTGAGCGTGGTGGAGATGTAGGTGTACACCGCGAACATCCCGCCGAACCCGACGATGCCCGTGAGCAGCGCGAACCAGACCTGCGGCCGGGCGAGCGCTCCGAGCTCGGTGAGCGGGTTGGTCACCGGAATGCTGACCGCGGGCAGGAAGGCCAGCAGCGCGGCGACCGTGACGGCGCCGATGACCACGACGACGCCCATCGCGTACCGCCAGGTGAACGCGTTGCCCAGCCAGGTCACGAGCGGCACCCCGATCACGTTGGCCACCGACAGGCCCATGAGCACCTGCCCCACCGCGCGGCCCCGCCCCTCCGGCCCGGCCAGGTGCGCCGCCACCAGCGCTGCGACGCCGAAGAAGGCGCCGTGCGGCAACCCGGCGACGAACCGGGCCGCCATGAGCGTGCCGTAGGTGGGGGCGAAGACCGACAGCGCGTTGCCCACGGTGAACGCGACCATCAGCCCGATCAGCAGCAGCCGGCGCGGCACCCGGGCGAACGCGGCCGCGATGAGCGGCGCCCCCACGACGACGCCCAGCGCGTAGGCGGAGATCACGTGCCCGGCGACGGGCTCGCTGACCTCGAGGTCCTGCGCGATACCGGGCAGCAGGCCCATGGCTGCGAACTCGGTGGTGCCGATACCGAAACCGCCGAGCGCCATCGCGCCGACCGCGAGCCTGGTCCGGGTAGAGGAATCCACGTGGCCGTGCAACGCCCAGGCCTGTTCCCTCCTTCCCGCAGCCCCTGTGACCTCGTTCACGGGGAATCGGTCGGTTATGATGCAGACGAGGTCATGAGTGTCAGCGCACAGCCCCGGCTTGCTGACCGGCAACCCTCCGCCGCGGTGGGGTGCCCCGGGTGATGACCTGGTTTCCCGGTGATCCCTGCCGGGCGGCAAGCGCGAGGAGAGGTTCGGTGACCATCAGCATCCGCACAGGTCGATCCATCGACAGGTCCCCGGGCGACTGGGCCCGGGTTCCGGACGGTGCGATGCAGTCCCTGTCACTCGGCCCCCTGGTGCTCGAATCAGGTGTCGTCCTCGAGGACGTCACGATGGCCTTCCAGCGCTGGGGCCGCCCGAACGCCGACCGCAGCAACGTCCTGCTGGCCCTGCACGCCCTCACGGGCGACTCGCACGTCACCGGCCCGCCCGACGCCGATCACCGCTCAGCCGGCTGGTGGGACGGCCTGATCGGCCCCGGAGCGGCGGTGGATACGGACGAGTGGTGTGTCGTCTCCGCGAACGTCCTGGGCGGGTGCTCGGGTTCGACGGGGCCGGCGTCGCTCGCCCCCGACGGTCGGCCCTACGGTTCCCGCTTCCCCGTCATCACGGTGCGCGACCAGGTGGAGGCCGAGGCCGCGCTGCTGCGAGCGCTCGACGTGCACGACATCGCGTCGGTCGTCGGCGGCTCCATGGGCGGCGCGCGGGCCCTCGAATGGGCCCTGATGTACGGCGAGTTCCTGCGCTCGGCGCTGATCCTCGCCGTGGGCGCCCGCGCGACGGCCGATCAGATCGGCACCCAGACCACGCAGATCGCTGCGATCACGGCGGATCCGCACTGGCACGGCGGCGATTACCACGACGCCGACGGTGCGCCGACCGCCGGCCTGGGTGTCGCCCGCCGGATCGCGCACTTGACCTACCGCACCGAGATCGAACTCGACAGCCGGTTCCGCAACGACGCGCAGGGCGATGAGGAGCCGCTCGCGGGCGGCCGCTACGCCGTCACCTCCTATCTCGACCATCAGGCCGAGAAGCTGGTCAACCGGTTCGACGCCGGCAGCTACGTGGTGCTCACCGAGGTGCTCAACCACCACGACGTGGGCCGCGGTCGCGGCGGCGTCGAGGCCGCGCTGCGCGGCTGCCCGGTCCCCGTGGTCGTCGGCGGAATCGATTCCGACCGTCTGTATCCACTGCGCCTGCAACAGGAGATCGCCGACCTGTTGCCGGGCTGCGAGGGCCTCGTCGTCGTGCACTCACGCGACGGCCACGACGGCTTCCTCACCGAGATGAACGCCGTCGCGGAGCTGCTGTCGCGCACCCTGGACATCGCGCGCCGCTGACGGAACGCCGCCGAGGGCCTACGGGGCCGGGCTGGTCACCGTCGGCGCGCCCTCGGAGGACGACGGTGCCACCGGCACCATCCGCGGCTCGATCGCCCCGAGGACACGCCGAGACGGATCGGGCGACGCATCCGAGGGCGCGGCACCGTCGGGACGCGCAGTGCCTCCCCCGACGCGCGCACGGGGAGCGCTCAGCCCGTTGCCGGGGAGGAACTCGGAGGACGGCAGAGCCGACCCGGGCGGCGGATTCTGGCCGGAGCCCTCGGCGGGCGGCATGATCGTCGGCGACGGCGTTCCGGACGGCGTGCCCGTCGGGAGGGACGGCAGGATCGTCGTCGGAAGCGTCCGGGTCGGCGTACTCGGTACGGTCGGCGTCGGTGTCGGCCACGGGGCCCGCGTGGTGGACGGGTGGACGGGCGCTGGCGCGAAGGTGGTCATCGTCGGGGTCACCTCGTCCCGGCCGGTGTCCCGGGGAGCCGAGGTGGGTACGAGCGTGTCCACGGGCGGCAGGGTCGAGGCGACGGCGGACGTCGGCGGTGGCCCCACCTCCGAGGTGGGCGCCGTCTCTGCGGACGAGCGCACCTCCGTCGAGGTCGGAACGACCTGATCGGTGGTCTGACCCGCCGGACCGATGATGCCGGTCACGTAGCCGGTGGCGAGGATCGCGCCGGTCAGCGCGGCGAGAACCAGCAGGGGCAGCACGGCGGCGGTCAGGCGGACGCTGTGCCCGCCGATTCCACCGAGGCCGCTGCTCACCAGGGACGACGGCGCCGTTCCCGCGGACCAGCGGTCCGCCGCGAGCAGCGCCGCGCCGGTGGGGGCGATCGCCTCGGGCTCCTCGACGGACAGCGGCTCCGCGCCGGCGGCCCGGGCGATGTCGGCGACGGCCTCGCGCACGCCGGCGTTCTGCGCGCCGCTGCCCACCAGGACCACCGCTTCCGGGCTCGTCTCGGCTCGACCGATCGTGGAGTGCAGGAATTCGGCCACCCCGTGCGCCGCGCCGACTCCCGCGTCCGGCCCGTCGACGACGACGCCGCGCGCCCGGCGCTCGGCGGTGACGGCTCCGCCGCGCACGGTGTAGATCCGCAGGCCACCCGCTCCCAGATTCGCGATCATCACACTCGGATAGCGAGCGATCAGGCCGCGCTCGTCGAGCGCGCGGAGGACCGCGTCCGATTCACGAACGATCCCCGCGGACCGGACGCCGCCCCGCGCGCCGCAGCGCACGGACATCAGGCCCCGGCGCGATTCGACGGTCACGGCGGCGGCGTCGACGGTGCGCTCGGAGTGGCTGGCCAGCAGGTCGAAGCCCGACGAGAGCAGGTTGCCCCGCCGCCCGAGGCGGTACGGCCCGGGATCGATCGTGCGGGCCTGCCGGCCGACGATCCGCCCGTCTTCGAGATCGAGAAGGACGCAGTGCACGGGTCCGGGGCCCACGGACGCGCCGAAGGACGAGATCCCCATGGCACCTCCGTTCGAGTCGCTGACCGAGTCGTTACCTCAGCACATCGTACCCGATGCCAAAACGTTACATACAGGAATCTACATTTGAAGTTTGTATTGCCGGGGCTACTTGGTGCCCAGCGGACTGATCCCCCACGACACGACGAGGATCGCCACCGCCGCCACGGCCAGCACCGAGACGTCGAACCACCGACTGCGGACGCGGAGCAGACCCTGACGCCGCTCGGGGAGGGTCGCGCGCAGGACGGCGGCGAACCCCGTACCCGCGCCGACGACGACGAGGCCGCGGCGCCAGTACTCGAGCCCGACGAGCACCATTCCCACCGCAAGGATCGACACCACCACGACGTACCCCGCGTTCGCGATCACCGTGCGCACCGTCCGGGCACGGCGGAACTGCTCGACCGCGGGCTCGGACACTACGCCCCGTCCGCGCGGGCGAGGTCGCGCTCGGCAGCCTCGATCACGTTGCCCAGCAGGAAGGCCCGGGTGAGCGGACCGACGCCGCCGGGGTTGGGCGAGAGATGACCGGCGACCTCGTCGACGCCCGCCGCCACATCGCCGCGCAGGCCCTCGGCGGTCCGACTGACGCCCACGTCGAGCACGGCGGCACCGGGCTTGACCATGTCCGCGGTGATCAGACCCGGGACGCCGGCGGCGGCGATCACGATGTCGGCGCGGCGCACCTCGGCCGCGAGATCGCGGGTTCCGGTGTGGCACAGCGTGACCGTCGCGTTCTCGGACCGCCTGGTCAGCAGCAGGCCGATCGGCCGGCCGACGGTGACCCCGCGACCGACGACCACGACGTGCGCCCCGGCGATCGGCACGTCGTAACGACGCAGCAGGTGCAGGATGCCGTGCGGGGTGCACGGCAGCGGCCCGGGTGCGCCCAGCACCAGCCGGCCCAGGTTGGTCGGGTGCAGGCCGTCCGCATCCTTGGCGGGGTCGATCCGCTCGAGGATCGCGTTCTCGTCCAGGTGTTTCGGCAGCGGCAGTTGCACGATGTACCCGGTGCAGGCGGGGTCGGCGTTGAGCTCGTCGATGACGGCCTCGAGCTCGGCCTGCGAGATGTCGGCGGGCAGATCTCGGCGGATCGACTCGATACCGACCTTCGCGCAGTCGGCGTGCTTGCCCTTGACGTAGGAGCGCGAGCCCGGGTCGTCGCCGACGAGCACCGTACCGAGGCCGGGGGCGACGCCACGCTCGCGCAGCGCGCGCACCCGCTCCCGGAACACCTCGAAGAGCTCGTCGCGGGTCGCCTTGCCGTCCAACACCTCAGCCGTCACAGCCATATCCTATCCCCCTGATCCGGCGTGCCGATTCCTCCCGGTTCGAGTCGCGAGTGTTCGAGATCCATCCGATACTGAACCCATGACTGATCACAACTCCCTCCACCAGGGATTCCAACAAGGGATCCAACAGGGCATCAAGGCCACCTGGCAGGCCGTCCTCGCCCTCGGCGTCCTCTCCGTCCTGATGGGCGTCGTCATCGCGGTGTGGCCGGGTCCGACGACCCTCGCCATCGCGATCCTGTTCGGCATCTATCTGCTCATCAGCGGCGCCTTCCAGGTGATCGCCGGGCTGATCGGTGAGGCGCAGCACCGCGTGCTCTCGGTGATCAGCGGCGCGCTGTCGATCGTCATCGGCGTGGCCTGCTTCCGCGACGACTTCATCACCTCGATCGCGATCCTCGGCATCTGGATCGGCGTCGCGTGGATCTTCGCCGGCATCACCCAGATCGTCACGGCAGCGAGTGACCGGCTGCTGCCCGGCCGCGTCTGGGTCGTGATCCTCGGCATCATCACCCTGATCGGCGGCGTGGTGCTCGTCTCCAGCCCGTTCTCGGTGGGCGTTCTGGTGTGGGTGGGCGGCATCTGGGCCGTCGCCATCGGCATCACGCAGATCATCACCGCCCTGCAGCTGCGCAGCGCCGCGAAGCGGTTCGGCGCCCAGCAGCCCTCGCAGTACGCCGGCTGATCGGGCCTCCTCTCCCCCATGCGGAGCACGGGTGACAGGATCGTCACCCGTGTTCCGCATTCTGTTCTTCGAGCCCCGGATCGCCCCCAACACGGGCAACGCGATCCGCATCGCCGCCGTCACCGGGTGCGAACTGCACCTGGTCGAGCCGCTGGGCTTCGACCTCTCCGAGCCCAAGCTCCGCCGCGCCGGCCTGGACTACCACGACCTCGCGCACGTGAGCGTCCACGCCGATCTCGACGCGGCGTGGAGCGCCCTCGCGCCGGAGCGCGTCTACGCCTACACGGCGCACGCGACGCGCCACCACCATGAGGTGGACTACCACCCGGGCGACGTCCTACTCTTCGGCCCCGAGCCCACCGGGCTGCCGCCCGAGGTGCTCGCCGACCCGCATGTCACCGCGGCGCTACGCATCCCCATGCTCGCGGGCCGACGCTCCCTCAACCTCGCCAACTCCGCCGCGATCGTCGCGTACGAGGCGTGGCGGCAGAACGGCTTCGACGGTGCGCTCTGACGCCCGGTGCTAACCCGCCGGCCGCGCGTCGGGTTCGTTGAACCCCGTCTGGCTGTTGAGCATCGGGCGCAGGCGCGCGGTCTTCTCGGCCGTCCAGCCCGGCGGCTCCAGGATCGCCGCCCACGCGTCGACGACCGCCTTGACGTACGTGTGCCCGTGCCCGTCGGGCACGCTCCCCGCGACCGCCAGGTCGGCGGAGACCTGCAGGAAGGTCACGATCGGGATCCACGACACCGAGGACAGGACGTCGGGGCCGCGCTTCTCCTTGAGCCAGTCCGGCTGACTGAACAGCAGGTCCGGGCTCCACCGGCCGATCGGGTCGGAGGCGTGCTGCAGGTACACCGCGCGCGGATGGGACCACGGCCGCGCCGGGTTCGCGAGATCCTCTGCGCGCGCCGCGAACCGCACGTCGGCGCCCTGCTGGTACACCGGCAGCCACTCGGGCGAGCCCGCGTCCCGCTGCCGCGTCAACCGCACCCACATCTCGTTGTTGAAGGTCGGCCCGGAGAACAGCGCACCGTCGGTCCTGGCGACGAGGTTGTTGAGGGACAGGAAGGGCGCCTCACCCCCGAACGATCCGAGGCTCTCGCCGAACACGACGAGCTTGGGCCGCTGCCCCTCGGGCAGCGCCTTGACGCGCTTGTCCACGGCCTCGAACAGGGCCTGGCCGGCGTCGAGGGCGTTCTGCTTGTCGACGAGGAAGGACAGCCAGCTGGGCAGGAACGAGTACTGCATGCTGACGATGGCCGTGTCGCCGTTGTACATGTACTCGAGCGCGCCGGCCTCGGCCTCGTTGATCCACCCCGTGCCGGTCGTGGCCGCGACCGCGACCACCTTGCGGCGCAGGCCGCCGGTGCGTTCGAGTTCCGCCGCCGCCTTCTCCGCGATGTCCTTGTACCGGTTCGGGTTCCCCGAGTCGGAGGACTCCAGGCCGGCGTAGGCGCGAATCGGCTCCATCGCGGGTGCGCCGTTGAAGGCCGTGAGGTGCGCGACGGTCTGCGCGTTCGATACGAACACCCGCCCCTGCTTGCCGAGCGAGGACCAGTCGACCAGCGACCCGGGCCCGCCCGAACGGAAGGCGCTGGTGGGCGCGGGCCGATCGGCAGCACCCTCCTGGCTGGCCTTGGAGAATGCGGTGTTCATCGTGTCCATCGCGACTCGCACCACGACACCGTTGACGATCTCGATGCTGAGGAACACCACCAGCGCGACGGCGACCACCGCGGAGACGCGGGGCGGGCACACGCGGTTGAGGCGCGCGATCAGCCAGCGCACGATCCACCGCACACCCTTACCGAGCTCGACGAAGGCGTAGAGGAGGATCACCGACAGCACCCCGATCTGGAGGTAGTCGACGAAGGTCAGGTACGCCACGCCCATCAGGTCGCGCAGGTCGGTCTGCCAGGCGTCGAAGAAGACCACCATCCCGATCGTGCCGATGACGCCGATCGCCAGGAGCACCCACCACCCCTGCTTCGGTACCGGCGGGCTGCTGTCCTTCGATCGCATGAACCGCACCAGCCACACGGCGACGACCCCGATGAGATACCCGATCGCACCCGAGCCGCCACTCACCAGGCTCTGGAACAGCGGGCCGCGGGGCAGCAATGACGGGGTCAGCGAGAGCCAGAGGAAGACCAGGCCCACCGCGGTTCCGGTGAAGGTGTAGCGGTGCGACCACCAGTCCCGCACCCGGTCCAGCACGCGCACCGACTGCTCGGCGGCGTCCCCCGCCACCCGTTCGACCGACTCGCTCACCCGGACCTCCCCCTTCACGATTGCGCTGCGAACTCCGATCATGCCCCGTCGGGATCGGCTGCGCCCGCGAACGTGTACGGGATCGGCTCCGCCCGGTTCTCGTCGACGGTGATCGGCCGGCCCATCTGCGGGAAGGCGCGCTGCGCGCAGCGCGGCCGGTCGCAGACCTTGCACCCGGCGCCGATCGGAACGAAGGAGTCGGGATCGTCGAGCGCCAGGCCCCGGGAGTAGACCAGACGGTGCGCGTGCGCGAGGTCACAGCCGAGGCCGACGGCGAAGTCCCGCCCCTGTCCCAGGTATCCGCCCGCTGCTCGTTCGGACGTCGTCCGCGCGATCCACAGATAGCTGCGTCCGTCGGGCATCTGCGCGACCTGCGTCCGGATCCGGCTCGGTGTCGCGAAGGCATCGTGGACGACCCACAGCGGACAGCCGCCGCCGGCGCGGGAGAAGTGGAACGCCGTGGCGGACTGTCGCTTCGAGATGTTCCCGGCGCGATCGGTGCGGACGAGGAAGAAGGGCACCCCGCGGCGTCCCGCGCGCTGCAGCGTGGACAGCCGGTGGCACACCGTCTCGAAGCCCACCTCGAATCGCGCGCACAGCAGGTCGATGTCGTACCGGAGCTCTTCCGCCGCCCGGAGGAACCGCTCGTACGGGAGCACGAGCGCGCCGGCGAAGTAGTTCGCGAGGCCGACCCGCGCGAGGTCCCGGGAGTCCGTGGGCAGCGAGGTCTCCGCGGCGACGATCCGGTCGATCTCCGCCGCTTGCGTGAGGAAGCCGATCTGCGTGGCGATCTGGAAGGCCCGTTGCCCGTGATCGAGGCGCCGCGCCAGCGTGAGCACGCGCGCCTGCGGGTCGTAGGACCGACGGGGCCCGGGGCGGTCCGGTTCGCCGCCGGAGATCCGCACGGTGACGCCGTGTTCGTCGCGCAGCAGGCGGGCCAGCTGCAGATCCAACCCACCGACGGTGAGCGCCCCGCTCGCGAACAGCTCCTCCGCGGCGCGGTCCAACGAATCCACGTGGTTGCGGCGGTCGTAGAAGAAGTCGCGAACGTCCTCGTAGGGTGTGGAGACCGCCCCGCCTGCACCCCCGGCGATGCCGCTGGAGAGCCGGTCGACCTGCTCGGTGGCACCCTTCAGCTGGCGGTGCATCGCCACGACGGCCCGCGCGACCGAGGGCGACCGGGCCACGATGTCGTCGAGTTCGGCGGCGCTCACCTCCCCCGCCTCCCCGCTCTCGACGAGGGCGTCCTGCAGGTCGGCCACGAGCCGCGCATCGGACTCCGGCGCGAAGAAGGACATGTCGAGGTCGAAGGTGGTGTTCAGTCGCACGAGCACCGGTACGGACAACGGGCGCTGGTCGTTCTCCAACTGATTGACGTAACTGACCGACAGCTCCAGGGCCTTGGCGAGCGCCGTCTGGGTGAGGCCACGTTCGTCCCGGAGCCGCTTGATGCGCCCGCCCGCGTACAGCCTCTGCATGAACGGAAATCTAGCACCGACGCTTCCACAACCTTCGCAATCTCCGGGATCCGCCTTCACAGAGATCCACATCTGCAAGCTATTTCGCACCGAACCGCTGCTGCATAACGTGTGAATCGAACCCGTTCCCGACCCAGAGGAGCCCCCTCGTGCAGACGCACACCGTGCGCACCCGTCGCTCAGCCGAGACCTTCCCCCGCGAGGAACACCTCGCGTGGAAGATCGCGGAGGTCGCCGCCGACCCCGTCGCCGTGCCGGACGACACCGCCGAGATGCTGGTCAACCGGATCATCGACAACGCCTCG
This sequence comes from Tsukamurella sp. NPDC003166, assembly GCF_040611135.1. Classification (NCBI taxonomy): domain Bacteria; kingdom Bacillati; phylum Actinomycetota; class Actinomycetes; order Mycobacteriales; family Tsukamurellaceae; genus Tsukamurella; species Tsukamurella sp. NPDC003166. The sequence continues at coordinate 79,075 of NZ_JBEXNL010000013.1, read as the reverse complement.
GTCGCCGCCGCGTCCGTCGCGCGCCGCCCCGTCGCGAACGCGCGGGCACAGGCGCTCGCGCACCCGTACCAGCCCGGCGCCGCAGTCTTCGGCGTCCCCGGCCGGTACTCCCCCGAGTGGGCGGCGTGGGCCAACGGCACCGCCGTCCGCGAACTGGACTTCCACGACACCTTCCTGGCGGCCGAATACAGCCACCCCGGCGACAACATTCCGCCGATCCTCGCGGTGGCCCAGCACCGGGGCTCGACCGGCGCCGACCTGATCCGCGGGCTGGCCACCGGCTACGAGATCCAGATCGACCTGGTCCGCGCGATCTCGCTGCACGAGCACAAGATCGACCACGTCGCGCACCTCGGTCCCTCCGCCGCCGCCGGCATCGGCACCCTGCTGGGGCTGCCCACCGAGACGATCTACCAGGCCATCGGACAGGCACTGCACACCACCACCGCGACCCGCCAGTCGCGTAAGGGCGAGATCTCCAGCTGGAAGGCCTACGCCCCGTCGTTCGCCGGCAAGATGGCGGTCGAGGCGGTCGACCGCGCGATGCGCGGTGAGGGCGCACCGTCGCCCATCTGGGAGGGCGAGGACGGCGTCATCGCGTGGCTCCTCGGCGGCCCCGAGGCCTCCTACGAGGTGCCGCTCCCCGGCGCCGGGGAGGCCAAGCGCGCCATCGGCGACTCGTACACCAAGGAGCACTCCGCGGAGTACCAGAGCCAGGCCCCGATCGATCTCGCCCGCCGGATGCGGGAGCGCATCGGCGATCTCGAGCAGATCGACAAGATCGTGCTGCACACCAGCCACCACACGCATGACGTGATCGGCACCGGCTCGAACGATCCGCAGAAGTTCGACCCGCACGCCTCCCGCGAGACCCTCGACCATTCCGTGATGTACATCTTCGCGGTCGCGCTGCAGGACGGGACCTGGCACCACGAGCGGTCCTACGCCCCCGAGCGCGCGCAGCGGCCCGACACCGTCGAGCTGTGGCAGAAGATCTCCACCGCGGAGGACCCGGCGTGGACGCGGCGCTACCATTCGACGGACCCGAACGAGAAGGCCTTCGGCGCCCGCGCCGAGATCACCCTGAAGACGGGTGAGGTCATCGTCGACGAGCTCGCAGTGGCCGACGCGCACCCGCTGGGCTCGCGGCCCTTCGCCCGCGAGCAGTACATCGAGAAGTTCCGCACCCTCGCCGACGGGGTCATCGGGAAGGCCGAGCAGGACCGCTTCCTCGAGGTCGCGCAGCGCACGCCCTCGCTCGGGGCCGGCGAACTCGATCAGCTCACCTTCATCGCCGAAGACGAGGTGCTCGCCCGCACCCCGAAGCTGAACCCGGGGCTCTTCTGATGAGCGACAGTGACGCCGGCGTCGGCGGCCTGCTGGCGGCGCGGGCGTCGGCGAACGACAAGCGCAGGGCCTTCCGCGCGGCCCTCGCCTCGGATCGGATCGCCCGGCTGCCCGGCGCGTTCAACCCGTTGACTGCGAGGCTGATCCAGGAGATCGGCTTCGAGGGCGTGTACGTCTCCGGCGCCGTGGTCGCCGCCGACCTCGCCCTGCCCGACATCGGCCTGACGACCCTCACCGAGGTCGCGACCCGGGCGCAGCAGATCGCCCGGGTGACCGACCTGCCCACCGTGGTCGACGCCGACACGGGCTTCGGCGAGCCCATGAGCGCGGCCCGCACCGTCACCGTCCTCGAGGACGCGGGCGTCGCCGGCCTGCACCTGGAGGACCAGGTGAACCCCAAGCGGTGCGGCCACCTCGACGGCAAGGCCGTCGTCCCCACCGACGAGGCCGTCCGCCGCCTGCGCGCGGCCGTCGCGGCCCGCCGCGACGAGGACTTCGTCATCTGCGCGCGGACGGACGCGGCGGGGATCGAGGGCATCGACGCCGCCGTGGAGCGCGCGAAGGCCTACGCGGACGCGGGCGCCGACCTGATCTTCACCGAGGCGCTGCACACGACCGCCGACTTCGAGCGCTTCCGCGCCGCGGTCGACATCCCGCTGCTCGCGAACATGACCGAGTTCGGCAAGTCCGACCTCATCGACGCGGGCACCCTCGAGACGATCGGGTACGACGCGGTGATCTACCCGGTCACCACGCTGCGGCTGGCGATGTTCGCGGCGGAGGAGGGCCTGCGCGAGATCGCCGCGCAGGGCACGCAGAAGGAGCTGCTCCACCGGATGCAGCACCGCAGCCGCCTCTACGACCTCTTGCAGTACGAGCGCTACAACGACTTCGATTCCGGCATCTTCACTTTCAACCTGAACGGGAACCAGTGATGACATCTGCAATCCCCGGTCGGCCTTCCGCCTCCAGCCCGCCGCCGGACATTCGCAAGGGTCTCGCCGGCGTCGTCGTCGATACGACGGCCGTGTCGAAGGTCGTGCCCGAGACCAATTCCCTGACCTACCGCGGCTACGCCGTGCAGGACCTCGCCGAGCACTGCAGCTTCGAGCAGGTCGCCCACCTGCTGTGGAACGGCGAGCTCCCGACCGACGCACAACTCTCGCTCTTCACGCAGCGCGAGCGCGCGGCGCGCCGCGCCGACCGGTCGTTGTTGAACCTGGTGGCGCGGCTTCCCGAGACCTGCCATCCGATGGACGTCGTCCGCACCGCGGTGAGCTACCTCGGCGCCGAGGACACCGACGAATGGAACCGCGATCCCGTTGCGCTCCAGGCCAAGGGCCTGCGTCTGCTCGCCGTCCTCCCGACCGTCGTCGCCGCGGATCAGCGCCGTCGCCACGGCCTGCAGCCGATCGCGCCGGACCACACGCTCGGCTTCGCCGCGAACTTCCTGAACATGTGCTTCGGCGAGGTCCCCGAGCCCGCGCTGGTGCGTGCCTTCGAGGTCTCGCTGATCCTGTACGCGGAGCACAGCTTCAACGCCTCGACCTTCGCGGCCCGGGTGGTCACGTCGACCATGTCGGACATCTACAGCGCGGTCACCGCCGCCATCGGCGCCCTCAAGGGTCCGTTGCACGGCGGCGCGAACGAGGCCGTCATGCACGACATGGAAGAGATCGGCGATCCCGCCGCCGCCGAGGCCTGGATGCGCGGCAAGCTCGAACGCCGGGAGAAGGTGATGGGCTTCGGACACCGCGTGTACAAGAACGGCGACTCGCGCGTCCCCACGATGAAGCAGGCCTTCCTCGAGATCGCCGACCGCACCGACGGTGGCCGCTACGTCCGGATGTACGAGATCCTCGAGACGACGATGGCCGACGCGACGGGGATCAAGCCCAACCTGGACTTCCCGACGGGCCCCGCGTACCACCTGCTGGGATTCGACACGGAGGTGTTCACGCCGATCTTCGTGATGTCCCGGATCACCGGCTGGACGGCCCACATCATCGAGCAGACCGAGGCGAACGCCCTCATCAGGCCGCTCAGTGAGTACGTCGGAGTGGCGCAGCGGCCCGTGGTGGCGTAGCCGCGCGGCGGACGCCGCCCTCATCCGGGAAACGCACGGGTCGTCCTGTTCCCCGGATCGGTGGCGGCGCCCGCCGCGCGGTCCATATCATCGAGCACGACAACGGCGGGGCGCACTGTCCCCGACCGCTGGCAGAAGTACGTCGGAGTCCCACGAAGACCGGTGGTAGCATAAAATATGTTTAATAAAGTCCTGGTGGCGAACCGCGGCGAGATCGCGATCCGCGGCTTCCGTGCGGCCGTGGAGAGCGGCGCGCGAACCGTCGCGGTCTACCCGTACGAGGATCGCAATTCCCCGCACCGGCAGAAGGCCGACGAGGCGTATCAGATCGGTGTCGAGGGACATCCGGTCCGGGCGTACCTGAGCGTCGACGAGATCCTGCGGATCGCGGTGAAGGCCGGCGCGGACGCGGTGTACCCCGGCTACGGGTTCCTCTCGGAGAATCCGGACCTGGCGTCTGCCTGCGCTGAGAACGGCATCACGTTCGTGGGTCCGCCGACCGAGGTGCTGGAGCTGACCGGCAACAAGGCCCGGGCCATCGCCGCGGCACGGGAGGCCGGGCTTCCGGTGTTGACGTCGACGGCGCCGTCGTCGGATGTCGACGAGCTGATCGCGGCGGCGCAGGACATGCACTTCCCCGTCTTCGTGAAGGCCGTCGCAGGCGGCGGTGGGCGCGGCATGCGCCGCGTCGCCGTGATCGAGGACCTGCGTGACGCCATCGAGATCGCCTCGCGGGAGGCGGAATCCGCCTTCGGTGATCCGACGGTGTTCCTCGAGGAGGCGGTGATCGACCCGCGGCACATCGAGGTGCAGATCCTCGCGGACAACGCGGGCAACGTGATCCACCTGTTCGAGCGCGACTGCTCCTTGCAGCGGCGGCACCAGAAGGTGATCGAGATGGCCCCGGCGCCGAACATCTCGGAGGACCTTCGGGAGCGGCTGTGCACGGACGCGGTGAACTTCGCCAAGCAGATCGGTTACAGCTGCGCCGGCACCGTCGAGTTCCTGGTCGACCCGAAGGGCCGGCACGTGTTCATCGAGATGAACCCGCGGATCCAGGTGGAGCACACCGTGACCGAGGAGGTCACCGACGTCGACCTGGTCGCCGCGCAGCTCAAGATCGCCTCCGGCTCCACGCTGCCCGAGCTGGGATTGACTCAGGAGAACATCCGCCTCAACGGCGCCGCGCTGCAGTGCCGCATCACCACCGAGGATCCCACGGACGGCTTCCGCCCGGACACCGGCCGCGTGTCGGCGTACCGCACGCCCGGCGGCGCGGGCATCCGCCTCGACGGCGGCACCTCCGTCGGTGCCGAGATCAGCCCGCACTTCGATTCGATGCTGGTCAAGCTCACCACCCGTGGCAGGGACCGGGCCACGGCCATCGTCCGCGCCCGACGGGCGTTGGCGGAGTTCCGCATCCGCGGTGTGGCGACGAACATCCCGTACCTGCAGGCGGTCCTGGCCGATCCCGCGTTCGTGGCGGGCGAGGTCACCACGTCGTTCATCGAGCAGCGTCCGGAGCTGCTCACGGCCCGCGGCTCCTCGGACACGGCGAGCAAGATCCTGCGCTACCTCGCCGATGTCACCGTCAACAAGCCGCACGGTGTGCGCCCGACGAGGGTGTACGCGATCGACAAGCTGCCGGCGGTGGATCTGTCGGCGCCGGCCCCGGAGGGATCGAAGCAGCGGCTGGAGCGGCTCGGCCCGGCCGGCTTCGCGGCGGACCTGCGGGCGCAGACCGCGCTCGCGGTGACCGACACGACCTTCCGTGACGCGCACCAGTCGCTGCTCGCGACCCGGGTGCGGACCTCGGCACTGGCGACGATCGCTCCGTACGAGGCGCGACTGACCCCCCAGCTGCTCTCCGTGGAGGCGTGGGGCGGCGCCACCTACGATGTGGCGCTGCGGTTCCTGCACGAGGATCCCTGGGAGCGCCTGGCCACCCTTCGGGAGGGGCTGCCCAACATCTGCTTGCAGATGCTGCTGCGCGGCCGCAACACCGTGGGCTACACGCCGTACCCCCAGCAGGTGACGGACTCCTTCGTCGCCGAGGCCGCCGCCACCGGCGTCGATGTCTTCCGGATCTTCGACGCGCTCAACGACGTCGAGCAGATGCGCCCGGCCATCGAGGCCGTCCTGGCCACGGGCACCGCCGTCGCCGAGGGCGCCCTGTCCTACACCGGTGACCTGTCGAACCCGGCCGAGTCCCTGTACACGCTGGACTACTACCTCGGCGTCGCGGAGCAGATCGTCAAGGCCGGCGCGCACATCCTGGCGATCAAGGACATGGCCGGACTGCTCCGGCCCGCGGCCGCCACGAAGCTGGTCACCGCGCTGCGCAAGGAGTTCGACCTCCCCGTGCACGTGCACACCCACGACACTCCCGGCGGGCAGCTCGCCACCTACCTCGCCGCGTGGACCGCCGGCGCGGACGCCGTCGACGGTGCCGCCGCCCCGCTGTCCGGCACGACCAGCCAACCCTCGCTGTCATCGATCGTCGCCGCCACCGCGCACACCGAGCGGGACACGGGGATCGACCTCGACGCGGTCTGCGCGCTCGAGCCCTACTGGGAGGCCGTACGGGGGGCCTACGCGCCCTTCGAGTCCGGTCTCAAGGCTCCGACGGGACGGGTGTACCACCACGAGATCCCCGGCGGGCAGCTGTCGAACCTCCGGCAGCAGGCGGGAGCGCTCGGCCTCGCCGAGCGGTTCGAGGACATCGAGAACGCCTACGCCTCCGCCGACCGGATGCTCGGCCGGCTGGTCAAGGTCACGCCGTCGTCGAAGGTCGTGGGCGATCTGGCCCTCGCCCTCGTGGGTACCGGCGTGTCCGCCGACGAGTTCGCCGCCGATCCCGGCAAGTACGACATCCCCGACTCGGTGATCGGCTTCCTCCGCGGCGAGCTCGGCACCCCGCCCGGTGGCTGGCCCGAACCGCTGCGCACCCGCGCTCTCGAGGGCCGCGCCGAAGCCGCCCCCGTCAGCGACGTTCCCGCCGACGAGGCGGCCGAACTCGAGGGCACCTCGGAACAGCGCCGGGCATCCCTCAGCCGGCTCCTGTTCCCCGGCCCGATGCGCGAGTTCACCGAGCACCTCGCCGAGTTCGGCGATGTCTCGAAACTGTCGACCAACCAGTTCCTCTACGGTCTGCGGCAGGGCGAGGAGCACCGCGTCCAGCTCGCGACCGGCGTCGAGCTGCTCATCAAGCTCGAGGGCGTCGGCGAGCCGGACGAGCACGGCAACCGCACCCTGGTCTGCACCCTCAACGGGCAACTCCGCACCGTATCCGTGCGGGACCGCGCCGTGCAGGCGGACGTGCCCGCCGCGGAGCGCGCCGACAAGAGCAACCCCGGTCACGTCGCCGCGCCCTTCGCCGGCGTCGTCACGCCGACGGTGCACGCGGGATCCACGGTCGAGGTGGGCGATCAGATCGCCACCATCGAGGCCATGAAGATGGAGGCCGCGATCACGGCCCCCGTCGCCGGCACCGTCGGACGGGTCGCCCTCGCCGGGCCCACCCAGGTCGACGGTGGCGACCTCGTCGCCGTCATCGACGCCTAGAGATCACGGAGAGACCGAGGGCCCGGCCGCATTCGCGCGGCCGGGCCCTCGCCGTCGGGCGCCGGGCTACAGCGTCGCGCGGACGGCCTGCGCCGCGGCGACCAGGTTGCGCAGCGAGGCCACCGTCTCCTCCGTGCCCCGGGTTTTGAGGCCGCAGTCCGGATTCACCCAGAGGCGATCCGCGGGAACGGCTTCCAGAGCGGCGCGGAGCGATGCCTCGACCTCGGCCTGGGCGGGCACGCGGGGCGAGTGGATGTCGTAGACGCCGGGGCCCACCTGATTGGCGAAGCCCGCCCCGTTGAGGTCGTCGAGGATCTCCATGCGCGAGCGGGCCGCCTCGATCGACGTGACGTCCGCGTCGAGGTCGGCGATGGCGCCGATCACGTCGCCGAACTCGGAATAGCACAGGTGCGTGTGGATCTGCGTGTCGTCATCGACGCCCGAGGTCGACAGCCGGAACGAGCCGGTGGCCCACTCCAGGTACGCCGGACGATCCGCGGCGCGCAGCGGCAGCAGCTCGCGCAGCGCGGGCTCGTCGACCTGAATGATCTGCACGCCCGCCCGCTCGAGGTCGACCGTCTCGTCGCGGATCGCGAGCGCCACCTGATCGGCGGAGTCGGCGAGCGGCTGATCGTCGCGCACGAAGGACCACGCGAGGATCGTGACCGGGCCGGTGAGCATGCCCTTGACGGGCCGCTCGGTCAGGCTCTGCGCGTACGTGATCCACGCGACCGTCATCGGCTCGGCCCGCCGCACGTCGCCGTACAGGATCGGCGGCCGCACGCACCGCGTGCCGTAGGACTGCACCCAGCCGTTGTCGGTGGCCAGGAAGCCCTCGAGTCGCTCGGCGAAGTACTGCACCATGTCGTTGCGTTCGGGCTCGCCGTGCACGAGGACGTCGATGCCGAGGTCCTCCTGGAGCCGGATCACGTCGCCGATCTCGGACTGCATGCGGCGCACGTACTCGGCCTCGTCGATCCGTCCGGCACGCAGATCCGCACGGGCGACGCGGATCGCCCCGGTCTGCGGGTAGGAGCCGATCGTCGTGGTGGGCAGAAGGGGCAGGCCGAGCCGGTCCCGCTGTGCGACGGCGCGTTCTGCGGCAGCGGCGCGGCCGGTGCCCGCCGCACGGAGGGCGGCGAGCCGATCGCGGACGGCACCGTCGTTGAGACGTTCGTCGGCGCCGCGCGCGGCGCGCACCGCGGCGCTCCGCGCGAACTCGGCCGCCACCACGGGCCGGCCCTCCGTGAGCGCTCGGGAGAGGACCGCGACCTCGCCGATCTTCTCCTCGGCGAAGGCCAGCCAGGACCGTACCCCCTCGGCGCCGGCCGGTTCGGGCGCCGCCTCGGCGGCGACGCTGTACGGGACGTGGAGCAGCGAGCATGACGTGCTGACGGCCAGCGCGGCAGCGGACCCGGACAGTGCGCCCAGTGCGGCGAGCGCCGCGTCGAGATCCGTACGCCAGACATTGCGGCCGTCGACGATGCCGGCGAGCAGCAGCTTGCCCGCGAGCGCCGGGGTCCCGGCGACGAGGTCGACGACAGCGGGATCGGTGACCAGATCGACGGCGATCGCCTCGATTCCCGTGGCCGCCAGGGCGGCGAGCGACGGTCCGGGCGAGCCGAAGTAGGTGGCGACGGCGATCGACGGGCGCTCGGCGGCCGACGCCAGCGCGCCGTACGCCTTCGCGGCGGTGTCCGCGAGGCCCAGCCCCGCCTCGCTGACCAGCACGGGCTCGTCGAGCTGGACCCACCGCGCGCCCGCAGTGGCGAGTCGTGCGAGCAGCTCGCGGTACAGCGGCAGCAGCTCGTCGATCCGGTCGAGAGGGTCGCCGGCACCGTCGACGGCCTTGGACAGCGCGAGGAAGGTGACGGGCCCGACCACGACGGGGCGGGCCGGAACCCCCTGCGCGAGCGCCTCGTCGAGGTCACCGAGGACCTTCTCCGGATGCAGCGCGAAGGCGGTGTCCGGGCCGATCTCGGGCACCAGGTAGTGGTAGTTCGTGTCGAACCACTTGGTCATCTCGAGCGGGGTGACCTCCGCGGTGCCGCGCGCCGCGGCGAAGTAGCGGTCGAGCGGGTCCTCGATGCCCGCGACGCGGGACGGCAACGCGCCGAGCAGCTCGGCGGTGTCGAGGATCTGGTCGTAGTAGCTGAAGGTGTTCGTGGGCACGGAGTCCAGGCCGGCGGCGACCAGGCGTGCCCACTCGTCGCGCCGCCGGCCCGCGGCGGCCTGATCGAGATCGGCGCGGCTCACGGAGCCCTTCCAGTAGCCCTCGATCGCGCGCTTGAGCTCGCGACGGGGGCCGATACGGGGAACACCGAGAACGGTGCGGGTGAAGTTCGGTGCGGTCACGGGTGGACCGTTCCTTTCGTGCGTAACGGGCGGTGACCGCCTGTCCGGACGCACGTACGCACGACGACGAGCCCGCCTGCCGACGGCCCGTCCTCCCGCGGTCGCGCGCCCATTCCACGAGGCGGCACACCACCGGACGCGGCGCGTCCGGTACAGCGGGCAGGTATTCGGACTCGCAGGCCTCGTACTCGTTCCTACCGGTCGCTGCTTCCCAGACCGAGGGTCCAGTGCGTCGTCGCGACTTTCGTTCCTGCTCACCGCTGCGGGACAGTCCCGGATTCCCACCGGGTTCCCTCTTCACGTCGCGGCGCACCGCGCGCTTCGATGCCGCGTCCGAGGCCTCGGGCGGCAGACCAGCTGCGCTTCCAGCATGCCAGTTCGCGCTTCCGTGCCCGCGCGTGGGCACCGCCCGGAGCACGGTCCGGCCGTCCACCCCTCCGGTTCAGTCGTCGACGGTGAACCGCTTGAGCCGGCTCGTGTGTCCGGCGATCAGCCGCACGCGGGACTTCGGCACACCGAGGTGGGCGGCGAGCAGGACGACGGCCGCGGTGTTCGCCTTCCCCTCGGTCGCGGGTTCGCGGACGAACAGGGTCAGCGCACCGTCGTCGCCGACCTCGACGACGGGTCCCTTGCGGCTCCCCGGCTTGATCGTGCAGGTCACGGTGCGCGGGCTCATCGGTCCATGATGTCAGGTTCGCCACTGAGTACGGTGGATCCATGGGGTTACGGAGGATGGGACTGGGCGCCGCGGCGATGCTCGCCGTAGTGGTGGTGCTCGCGGGCGGTGCCGTGTGGTGGTCCACGGCCCACGAGACGCCGCTCTCGCGGCATCTCCCCACCGAACTGAAGCCGCGCACCTTCCCCGCCGTCAGCACGACGGGGCTCGATCCGTCCAGGGTTCGCATCATCGAGAATCTGCGGCGGGAGTTCGACGCGAATCGGCCCGGCACGTACTACTCGGAGGGCGTGGAGGAGCCGTGGTGCGCCGACTTCGTCTCGACGGTGCTCCGCGATTCCGGCCTGCCCCTGCGCAACCCGAACTCCGGCACGTGGCGGATTCCGGGCGTCTACACGCTCACCGAGTACTTCCAGAAGGCCGGGAAGCTGGAGCCCGCGACGCCGTACCGCCCGCGGCCCGGCGACGTGGTGCTGTACGCACCGGAGCACCCGCAGTTGCGGCAGCACACGAACATCGTCGTGTCCGTCGACGGTGACACGGTCACCACGGTGGGCGGCAATCAGGAGGGTGGGATCAGCGCGCTGACCTACCGACTGGCCGACACCTTCGGCATCGTCGGGTACGGGGTGCCCGTCCGATGACGGTGCTCGACGCGCTGCGGGCGCGGATCGCCACTGCGAGCACACCGGGCGCGCGCACGGACGGGCTGCGGATCGCCCTCTCGATCGAGGGCGGGGGCTCGCGATCGGCGTACTCGGCGGGAATGGCCATGGCCGTCGACGAACTCGGCCTGCTGACGGCCTTCGACGCGGTCTACGGGACGTCGGGCGGCGGGCTCAATGCGGCGTGGCTGTTGTCCGGGGAGGGGCTTCGCTGGCTGCCCTCCTGGGGCTGGGACGCGGTCCTCGCGGAGCGGGTGGTGCACCCGCGGCGCGCCCTGCGCGGCGGCGTCGTCGTGGACACCCGCCGCCTGGTGGACCGGGTGTACTCCGACGTGACCCCCATGGATTTCGCGGCGATTCTCACCAACCCGATCAGCCTGCACCCCTTGGCCGTCGATGCGCACACGCGACGCGTCGCCGACCTCTCCCCGTACCTCACCGACACGGCGTCCGTGCGCACCGCGCTGCGCGCGACGACGGCGCTGCCGCTGCTCGCCGGTCCCCCGGTGCGCCTGGCCGGGCGGGAGTTCCTCGACGGAGGGCTTGCGGAGAAGGTCCCGCTGGCAACCCCGATCGAGCAGGGCGCCACCCACCTGCTGGTGCTGCGCACCGTCGAGGCCGGCGCCACGCCCCGGTCCTCGCGGGCCGAGAAGTGGATCCTCGACGCGTATTTCACGGCGCGGCGCGCCGCGCCGGCGCCCGAGCCCGTCGTGCCGGGCGCCGCCGAGGTGCTGCAGATCTGGGTTCCGGAGGGCAGCCCGGCCGTCGGCCGGCTCTCGAACGACGGTCCGCTGATCTCCCGCGCCGTGGAGATCGGCCGCGCGGCGGCGCGGCGCGCCCTCACATCGTGAAGTCGGCCGATTCCGCCAGCACGAGGGCGCTCAGCGGCTGGTAGCTCAGGAATCCACCGGAATCACGACCACGGTGCCCTGGTGGAACATCACGGACCAGCGATTCTCGCGGCGCCGCCACACGGTGAGCCTGCGGGTGATCCGGTCGCCCTGCGCCAACGTGTAGGTGAGCAGGTAGACGGAAGCCCCGAGTGCGCGGACCTGGAACTCACTGGTCTCCCAGTCCGATTCGTCCGGCGGCGAGTTCAACCGCTGCTCGATCACCTCGCGGACGTACTCGCGGCTGTACCGCCGTCCCGAGGCGCCGATCTCCCAGAAGTCCGGGGCGACGGCGTCATCGAAGTCCGCGAGGGTGCTCCACGCCGAACCGTGGAAGAGGGGCTCGCGGCGGCGGAGCTCCGCGAGCACGTCGCGCAGCTCCGGCGCCGTGCTGCGATCCGGTTCGTACGCCTCCTCCATCACTACCCAAGGCTAGCCTCACTGCCAATCGCGGGAGCGGGAGGGCACGGACAGGTCCATGCGCTGCAGCCTGTCGGCGACGACGGTGACCGCCCCCTCCGCGTTCTGCAACTTCCCCCGCACCAGCAGCGCGGGCGCCGACTGCGCGAGCCGCCGGTACCGCGCCCACAGCCCGGGGCTGCACACCACGTTGACCATGCCCGTCTCGTCCTCGAGGTTGAGGAAGGTGACGCCGCCCGCGGTGGCCGGCCGTTGCCGGTGCGTGACGGCCCCGCCCACCAGGACACGGTCACCGTCGGGCAGCGACAGGAGCCGGTCGGCGACGACGACCCCGAGGGCGTCGAGCGTGGGACGGAGGAACTCCGTCGGGTACTTCCCCGGAGTGACGGACATCGCCCACACGTCCGCAGCGGCGAGCGCCGATTCGCTCATGCCGGGTAGCGTCGGCGGAGCCCCCGCGGTCGCAGTGCCGGGCAGCCGATCCGGGCGTTCCCTCGCCGCCGCCCCCGCCTCCCAGAGCTCTCGCCGCCGGCCGCGGCCGAAGCAGTCCAGCGCCCCTGCCGTGGCCAGCGCCTCGGACTGCGCCACAGTGAGCTCCACGCGGGATGCAAGATCCACCAGGCTCGTGTACGCACCACCCGTATCCCGCTGGGCGACGATGCGTTCGGCCAGCTCGTCACCGATGGTGCGGATCGCCCCGAGGCCGAGCCGCACCTCGAGCCCCGCGTTCTCCAGGTTCGCCCACACCAGGCTGGCGTTCACGTCGGGGCCGTGCACCACGACGCCGTGCCGGCGCGCGTCGGCCACGAGGGACTGCGGCGAGTAGAAGCCCATCGGCTGTGCCCTCAGCAGTGCCGCGCAGAAGGCCGCGGGGTGGTAGCACTTGAACCACGACGAGTAGAACACCAGCGACGCGAACGACTGCGAATGACTCTCGGGGAAACCGAAATTGGCGAACGCCACCAGCTTCTCGAAGATCCGGTCGGCCACCTCCACCTCGATGCCGTGCTGCTCCTTCGCGCCCGCGCGGAACAGATCCCGCAACCGCTCCATCCGGTCGACGGAGCGTTTCGAGCCCATCGCGCGCCGCAGCTGATCCGCCTCCGCGGGACTGAACCCGGCCACGTCGACCGCGAGCTGCATGAGCTGCTCCTGGAAGAGCGGCACCCCCAGGGTGCGTTTCAACGCCTTCCACATCGACGGGTGCTCGACCGTGGGTACCTCCTGCTCGTTGCGGCGGCGGATGTACGGGTGCACCGAGCCGCCCTGGATGGGACCGGGCCGGATGAGGGCGACCTCGACCACCAGGTCGTAGAACTCCCGCGGCTTCAGCCGCGGAAGGGTCGCCATCTGCGCGCGGGACTCCACCTGGAAGACACCGACCGAGTCGGCGCGGCAGAGCATCTCGTACACCTTGTGATCCTTCAGGTCGAGCTTCGCGAGATCGACCTCGATGCCCTTGTGCTCCGCGAGGAGGTCCTGCATGTAGTGCAGCGCGCTGAGCATGCCGAGCCCCAGCAGGTCGAACTTCACCAGACCGACGTTCGCACAGTCCTCCTTGTCCCACTGGAGCACGCTGCGATCCTCCATGCGGGCCCACTCCGTGGGGCACACGTCGGCGATGGGGCGGTCGCAGATCACCATGCCGCCGGAGTGGATGCCCAGGTGTCGCGGTAGGTCGGCGATCTGGGAGGCCAGTTCCAGAACCCGGTCCGGAATCCCGTCCGGCACCGGATCCGACCGCCAACCGTAGCTGGAGACCTGCTTGCTCCATGCGTCCTGCTGCCCCTGCGAATAGCCCAGCGCGCGTGCGGTATCGCGCACCGCGGAGCGACCGCGGTAGGTGATGACGTTCGCCACCTGCGCGGCGTACTCGCGGCCGTACTTCGTGTAGACGAACTGGATCGCCTCCTCGCGACGGTCCGATTCGATGTCGACGTCGATGTCGGGCGGACCGTCACGCTCCGGCGCCAGGAACCTCTCGAACAGGAGGTCGTTCCCGATCGGGTCGACCGCGGTGATGCCGAGCGCGAAGCACACCGCGGAGTTGGCGGCGCTGCCGCGCCCCTGGCACAGGATGTCGCGCTCGCGGCAGAAGCGCACGATGCTGTGCACGATGAGGAAGTAGCCGGGAAAGGTGAGCGTCTCGATCACGTTCAGTTCGTGCTCGATCTGCCGGTAGGCCTTCGGGTTCCGCTCCGGTGGACCGTACCGCTCCAGTGCCCCGCGCCGGGTCAGTTCGCGCAGCCAGGTGGCCTCGGTGTGCCCGGGCGGGACGTCGAAGGGCGGAAGGTTCGGCGCGATCAACGCGATCTCGAACGCGCACTCCGCCCCCACCTCCGCAGCGCCGGCGATCGCACCGGGATGCTCCGGCAGCAACAACGCCATTTCGTCGCCCGAGCGCAGGTGCGCGCCGCCTGCGGCCGGCAGCCATCCGTCCAGTTCGTCGAGGCTGCGACGGGCCCGGACGGCCGCGAGCGTGGACGCGAGGCGACGCTGGTCCGGCCGGGCGAAGTGCGCACCCGTGGTGGCGACGGTGCCCACCCCCATCCTGGCGGCGACCCCGGCCAGGAGGTGGTTGCGCTCGTCGTCCTCGGGGACGCCGTGCACGGTGAGCTCCATGCTCACCCGGTCCTGCCCGAACCGGTCGACGAGCTGCGCGAGGGCGGCGGCGGCACCGTCGGGCCCCGCGGCCTGCAACCCCCGGCGGACCGCGCCCTTGCGGCAGCCCGTGAGGATGTGCCAGTGGCCGCCGGACCACTCGGCGAGCCGATCCGGATGGAAGCGCAGACGCCCCTTCTCCCCCGCCTCCATGTGCGCCTCGGCCATCGCCCGCGACAGCCGGCGGTAGCCCTCCTGCCCGCGGGCGAGCACGAGCAGATGCTCGCCGGACGGATCCTCGGAACCGGTGCGCTCGGCGTCGTGCTCCAGGGAGAGCTCCGCGCCGAACACCGTGGGGATACCGAGTTCCCGCGCCGCCTCGGCGAACCGGACCACGCCGTAGAAGCCGTTGTGATCGGTGACCGCGAGCGCCGTCAACCCCAGCGCGTGCGCCTGTTCCACCATCTCCTCGGGCTGCGCCGCGCCGTCGAGGAAGCTGAACGCGGTGTGCGCATGCAGCTCGGCATAGGGCACCCGGGAGACCCCCGGCCCATCCGGGAGCGGAACATAGGGCCCGCGCTTGCGGGACCACGCCGGAGCGTCGCCACCATCGCCCGGGGGCTCCTCCGCGCGGCGCACGGGCGCCCGCCCGGAGAGCACCCGCTCCATCTCCGCCCAGCTCCGCGGCCCGTTACCCCAACCCACACTTCGACGATACGCTCATGCGTTCGATCCATTCAAGGTCATCGAACGCTACGCACTCACCGCAGGCGCGTGAGGAGCACCTTCAGCGCCGGAAGCGGGTCGTAGCCCTCGATCGGCATGGCGAGCTGCCGGGTGACGAGGGCGTCCGTGGCGTCCATCACCAGCGCGGATTCGACGAGGCCGAGGCCGATCGAGGCACCGATCTTCTCGCCGACCTCCTCCACCGCGCGCCGCCCGCGCCGCAGTGGTTCCCGCAGGTCCGGCTCGACCGATGCGGCGGCGAACAGGTTGAGCCGGGCGACACCCCGCGTCCGGCCGCCGTCGATCGACCAACGGACGAACTCCGCCAGCCGCTCGGCGACCTCCCCGGGCGTGGACTTCTCGACGCCCTCGAAGGCCGCCCAGAAGGCGAGATCCTCCTCGACCATGTGATCGACGATCCCGCGCACCAGCGCGGCGCGTGAGCGGAAGTAGTTCGACGCCGTCCCGGCGGGCACGCCCGCGACACTGTCGACCGCACGGTGCGTCAGCCCCCGGAGACCGAGCGTGCCGAGCACCTCGATCGCCCCGTCCAACACCTCGTCGCGCCTGCCCATGGGCGAGAACTGTACCCGATACTACGTGCGCAGTAGGGGGCGATCAGGCCCCGTCGGCGAGCCCGGGAGCGAGCTTGGCGAGAGCGACCCGCACGGCGGCGACGTCCCGGTCCGTCAGATGGTCGAAGACCAACCGGCGCACCTCCTCGACGTGGCCGCGGGCGGCACCGTCGAGCGCGGCGAAGCCCGCATCGGTGAGCTCGGCGAACGCGGAGCGCCCCTCGGCGTGCCGCACCAGCCAGCCGCGTTCGCCCAGCTTGCGCAGCACGTGCGACAGGCGCGAGGGCGACGAGTTGGCGGCCTCCGCCAGCGCCGAGAGCCCCAGCGTGCGGTCCGGCGCCTGCGAGAGCTGAGAGAGCACCATGAACTCGTAGTGGGTGATGCCCGCGTCGACCCGGAGCTGGGTGTCCAGCTTCGCGGGCAGCCGCATGGCGACGTTGATCAGCGGCAGCCACGCCTGCATCTCCTCATCGGACAACCACCGGGTACTCCCTGCGTTCGCCGTCATGCCGCACCCCCGAAACATCACATCGTCGCTCGAGTTTACCGACTGCCGATTTCAGTGAACGGCCCATCACCGAGTCGGTAGAGTCGGCCCCTATGAGCCGACCGAGCACGACGACGGGCCCCTCCTCGGACGCGGACATCCCCGCCTACCTCGAATCGCTCGGCATCCCCGGCCTCTCGGACATCCACGTGCACTTCCTGCCCGAGCCCATGCTGGTCAAGGTGTGGGACTTCTTCGACCGTGCGAGCGCCGAGTACGGGCGCGAGTGGCCCATCGCCTACCGCTTCGACGAGGCCACCCGACTGGAGCTCATCCGCGGCATGGGCGTCCGCGCGATCCCCGCACTCACGTACCCGCACAAGCCGGGCATGGCGGTCTGGCTCAACGACTGGTGCGCCGAGTTCGCGCGGCGCATCCCCGACGCGATCCACTGCGCCACCCTCTACCCCGAGCCCGGGGTCGGGGAGTACGTCGCGGCCGCGATCGCCGACGGTGCGCGGTTGTTCAAGATGCACGTCCAGGTGGGCGTGTTCGCGCCGGACGATCCGCTGCTCGATCCGGCATGGGAGGCGTTGTCCGAAGCGAAGATCCCCGTCGTCATCCACGCCGGGTCGGGCCCGGTGGAGGGCCCCTACACCGGCCCCGGCCGGGTCGCGGAGGTGCTGCGGCGCCACCCCGATCTCACGCTGGTGATCGCCCACCTCGGCATGCCCGAGTACGACCTGTTCGCCGACCTCGCCGAGCAGTTCCCCAACGTGTACCTCGATACCACCATGGCGGCCACCGATTTCACCCTGCGGACCGCCCCCATGCCTCCGGGCTATGTCGAGCGACTCGGCACGCTCGCCGACAAGGTCGTGCTGGGCAGCGACTTCCCGAACATCCCGTACCCCTACGCGCACCAGCTCTTCGGGCTCGCGCGCCTGGACCTCGGCGACGACTGGATGCGCAAGGTGCTGTGGCACAACGGCCGCGCCCTGCTGGAGCGCGCGGGCGCCTGAGCCCGCGGACTCCTGAACGCGGCCGATACCATGGCCCTCATGCAGATCCGACGGACCGCGCTGGCGCTGGTCGTCGCGGGGACCCTCGCGGCGTGCGGCGGCGCACCGTCATCACCGAAGGTGCTGTCGCTCGACCGCTCGAAGACGGAGTTCGAGCAGGTCGGGATCGACGAGACCCGGGCCGACGTCACCGCGCTCGTCGCGACCGCGACCCGTCTCGGCGCGCAGCTGGCGGTCCGCGACACCCGCGCCGGGAGCACCGCCGTCTCGCCGTGGTCCGTACTGAGCCTGCTGGGGATGCTGCGGGCCGGCGCGGAGGGCGAGACCGCTGCGCAGCTCGACGGTGCCGGGCTCGGCGTCGCGAAGAACCTCCCCCGGGCGATGGCGGCCCTGACGGGCCAGACCGCGCAGTGGGCGGGCGACCCCGGCACGATACCGGCGACCACCCCGCCGGCGGCGCCACTGTTCCAGTCGCAGGTGGCACTGCTGGCGGCGAAGGAGCCGCAGGATCGTCGGGTGCGGCCGGCGTACCTGGACGCGCTCTCCGCCTCGTACGGCACGGGCGTCTACCCCGTGGACTTCCGTCAGGACGTGGGTGCGCCCCTCGGCGAATGGGTCGCGGTGAACACCGATAGCACGCTCACCGCGGCCCCGCTGAGGACCGGCACCGACGCCCGGCTGGCGGCGGTGACCACCGCCTACCTCGCCGCGGCGTGGCGCTTCCCGTTCGACGCCGCCAGGACGCGACCGTCGCCGTTCACCGCCGCCGACGGTGCCGTGGTCGACCCGCCGACCCTGCGCGGCACGGTGCCCGCGCGGGTGGCCGCCGGCGAGGGCTTCTCCGCGCTGCAACTCGACTACGGCACCACGCTGGCGCTGCAGATCGTGCTGCCCGCGCCCGGCACGCCGGTCACCGATGCGGCGAGCGAGGGCCGGTTCACGGCCGCCCGGATCGCGCTCGCGGCGGCACCGTCGATCCCGCACGAGGTGAGCCTGCCGAAGTGGCGTTCGACGTCGTGGACCCCGCTCGTCGCCCCGCTCCGCGATGCCGGCCTGACGGGGCTGTTCGCCGCGCCCGGCCTCGGCGGCATCGCGCCGGGATCGCCGACGGTGGCCGACGCCCGCGCCGCCGCCGTGTTCACCGTGGGCGAGAAGGGCACCGCATCGGACACCGCGACCACACCCGCTCCCGAGACCGGCCCCGGGCCCGCCCCGTTCGCGGTGGACCGCGCCTTCGCGTACGCGGTGGTGGACACCGCGACCGGACTCCCGTTGCTCATGGGCACCGTCGACCGCCCGGGCTCCTGACAGCCCGCTGCCCGGTCGACGAGCACCGTACGCGTACGACTTGCGATACCAAAACAATGATGGCGGTTGCGGTTTCACCAAAAGTCTCGACTTCACGTTAAGGTTGAGGCATGACCTCGAAGCTCTCCCGCCCGCTCCGCGCGGCGGCCCGTTCGGCGTGGGCCCTCACGGGCACCGCGCTGCTCGCCGTCATGGTCGCGCTCGTCGCGGGCGGCGCCGTCTTCCTCGTGGCCGCCGGGACCACTCCGCCGGCCCCGGCGCAGGAGCGGGAGAACGCCGAGAACACGCGCGTCGCTCTCAAGGCCGCCGACGAGTCGCGCACCCTGTTCGGTCTGCTGTCGAACGCCGTGGTCTCCGCCGGCAATGGCCTGAACATCTCGGCGGGCTCGGTGCCGCAGATCTTCGACAGCATCGACACCGCGAAAACCGGTTCCGAGCAGTTGGTCTCGGGCCTGGATGAGGCGTCGTCGCTGTCCGCCGCCTTGACGCAGGTGAACCGCGCCACCGCCACCCTCGGCGGCGCACTCGAGCGGACGCAGGGCCTGCAGCAGGTGGCGGCGGGGACCCGCGCGGCGCTCGTCGCACTGCGCGGACGGCTCGTCGAGCACCCGTCGCCCGGTTCCGCCGAGGCGGTCGCGCAGCTCGATCGCGCGTTGGCGGGCTCGAAGGGCGTGGGCGCCCTCGACGACGTCGCCGGTCTGCGCGGCACGCTCGCCGGCATGACGAGCAGCCTGAGCAACGCCTCCGCCAACGCCGACGCCTCGCTCACCTCCGCACGCAGCGCGGCCCGCCAACTGCGGGACGGCCTGACCAAGCTGGCCTCCGCCCGCAAGGACGTGAACACCTCCATCACCAACCTGACCACCGGTATGGGACAACTGAAGACGGCGCTGGGCGCCATCGACGGCCAGCTCGCCCTCACCCAGACCCGCCTGCGCTCGGTGACCAGTGCGCCCGCACCGGCGCCCGACCCCGGCATCGCCCGACCCCTGGCCTGGGCGCTCGTCGCGGGCGGCGCGGCCGGCACCGTCACCTATCTCGTCGCGCTCGGCGTCGCGCACCGGCTGCGCCGCCGAGAGGCGACAACGGCGCCGGCTGCGGCGGCGGCAGGAGCTGCGGTCGAGCCTGCGGCGGACGTCATCGAAGTCCCCGCCACCGGGCACCACCGGGTCCTGCCGCCGGCCGGAGCCGACGAGCCCGACGATGCCGCGGCGCCCGCCGCCACTGACGACGACGCCGCGCCGGCGGCACCGTCGGCCGAGGACCCGACGGCGACGCCCGGGAAGCCGGCCAAGCACCGTCGGAACCGCTTCCGTCCCGCACCCTCCGACGACACCAACCCGTATCTCGCGGTGGCGTTCTCGGGCAGCGCGGGCTAGGCGAGCTACTCGTACACGCCCTCCACCTCCCATCCGCCGGCGTACTGCAGCAGCAGGGCCCGGCCGTCGTCGCGGCCGGGCGCGGGCTCGAGCAGCACCTGCGCGCGGGCGCGGGGTCCGGCGGCGGCGTCGGGCGCCCACCACCGTTCGTCGACCAGCCACGGCCCCGCCCACCAGCGCAGTGCCCAGTCCCGCGATCCCCACGTGAGATGCGTGGGTTCACCGGTGAAGCCGCCGCGTTCGGTGACCCGGACGGCGTTGCCCGCGGCGTCGGTCATGGTGACCGCCGCGCCCGGGATCAGCACCGCCGGCGCCGGTTCCGGCATCCGCCCCGGCCACGGCGCGTCCGGGTCGAGGGCCGGGACCGTCTCGTCGCCCAGCGGCACCCAGGTGACCCGCTCCGCGGGGCCGCGGCCGCCGCTGCGCACCCCCATCCGGACCGCCTCGCCGCCGAGGAGGCCCTGCACCCGGACCAGGGCGCGACGGAAGCGGGCGGCACCGTCCCCCTCGTCGCCCCACATGCCGGCCTGCAGCGCCCCGGCGTCCACCACCTCGACGGGTTCGAGCCGCAGCAGGACGATCGGGGCGCCCGGGCCGCCCTGTTCGCCTCGGCCGCCGGTGAGCCAGCCGTCGATCTGCCAGCGCACCCGGTCCGCGGTGCCGTCGGGGGTGAGGGGCTCGGCGCAGCGCCAGATGCGGGTGTGCCGCTCACCGTTCTCCGCGATCGCGGACACCTCCAATCGCAGGCACGCCACCCCCGCCGCGGACAGCTTCCCGTGCAGCTCCGAGGCCAGGGCGCGGCCGACGAAGGCGGCGGCGTCGACCCGGTCGATCGGCGGGTCCGGCCGCAGTTCCGCCTCCAAGCCGGGCGGGAGCGCCGCGGTGGACGGGGGCCGGTCCGCCACCGCCCGGGCCTGACGGTGCGCGGCGATCGCATCGACCCCGAAGCGGGTGGCCACGTCGGTCGCGGACAACGCCGCGAAGGCGCCGACGGTGCGCAGCCCCAGCCTGCGCAGCAGGTCGATGAAGTCGGTCCGATCCTCCGCGGCGAGCGCCGGCTCGGCCCCCAGTTCGGCGATGTCCAGTGGGGCCAGGAAGGCGGCCGACTCCCCCGGCGGCACGACGACGCCGCGGCGGGCGGCCAGGGCCGCGGTGAACACCTCGTCGGCGATGCCGGCGAGCGACTCCGCGCCCACGGACGAGGCGGCGTCCACCAGGCGTTCGGCCGCCTGCTCCTCGCCGCCGAAGAACCGCGCAGCACCGCGCGCGGGGATCACCACCAGCCCCGGGCGCAGCACCTCGATGAGCGGGATCAGCGCGGCCACGGCGCCCGCGACGGGCTCGAAGACCCGCGCGTCCCGGCCCTCGTCCGCCTGCGCGACGTGCAGGTCCGGGCAGCGGGCCTGCGATTCGCGGCGCTTCATGCCGCGCCGCACCCCGTCCGCCCGGGCCGGGGCGTTGCACGCGACCACCCGGTTCCCGTGCAGGACCGCCACGGGGCGATCGGGCGCGAGGTCGGCATCGGCCGCCGCCGCGGCCGCCGGCCAGTCGGGACACCACAGGGCGAGGATGCGCTGGGCTTTCGGCTGCGGCACGGTCTGCTGCAGGGGGTGCGGCGCGGTCACCGGGCCACCGCCAGCCCGGTGGTCGACGATGCCGTGCCCGCCGAGCCCCGGTAGGGGTTGCGGCAGCCGCGACCGCGCGCGGAGAAGACCAGGTCGATCCCGCGGATCCGCCCGCGGCCGGGCCGGCTGCCGAGGCCGGTGTAGCCCTGGACGCGGGCGCCGAGGTGCAGCGAGGCGCCCTCCCACGTGCCGCCGGTGACCAGCAGCACCGAGCCCCGAGACCGGGCGCGGGCGGCGATCGCCCGGCCGCGACTGGGCGGCACCGCGATGCCGCCGAGCTCGCACAACACCACGTCGGCACCGTCGAGCAGGACCGACGCGACGGCCACCGGATCCGCGAGCGGCCCCTCGATGAGCGCGATGCGCTCCGGGTCGGCCCCCTGCTCGAGTGCCGCGGCCATGCCGAAGCCCTGAGCCCCGCACAGCGCGACGCGGGCGCCGGCCCGCGAGACCGTGGCCACCAGCGAGACGGCGAGCGATCCCGCGCCCTCGAGTGTGGCGACGCTGCCGCGGGGCAGGCCGCGGCCGGGCAGCAGCGCGGCGAGCTCCTCGTGCACCGGGAGCACACCTGCGTCGGGAACGGCACCGAGCTGCGCGGATTCCTCCTGCAGCGGCGGTCCCTGCGGCGCCTGAGCCTTCCCCGGACGGTGCTTCTCCGGCAGCGCCGCGAGTCTTTTGCGCAGCTCCGCGAGCTTCTCCTCGCGGTTGCCGCCCATCGCCTGAACACGTGTGGACACCTGTCACACCCCTCCCCTACGTTCTGATCCACGTTCGGAAGCTGAGCCACAGGGAAGGTGTGACTAGAACTTCTGTTCGATTCAGAGTCCAGAGTAGGACCGCCGCGGCGGCGGCGTCAAGCGTCGAGGCGGGAGGGTCCAGCGGGGCGATGCGCGCGACGCATCGATACATTTCCACAGGTGAGAGACAGTTCCGACGCTGAAGCGGTGCGCCAGGCGCATCACCCACAACACCTCGAACCGAAAGTCTCGGAGATTATGTGCGAGTATTGGATTTTTTCTATACTCTCACATAATCTTGCATACATGGACCGTGAACGCTGAGCGGCGCAAGCGGACTTCGCGACTCCACCATCGCCAAAGGCCTGGTCTGGGCGCCCGAGCACGGCCGGATCGCATTCTCCGTCCCGGGCATGGCCGACTTCATCAGGCGCCAGCCGAAGGGCTGATCCCGGATCAGGTCAGCTGGGCGCGGACCAGCTCGGCGAAGGCGCGGACATCATCCTCGGTGGTGTCCCAGGCGCACATCCAGCGCACCTCGCCGCGGATCTCGTCCCAGAAGTAGAACGGGACCTGCTCCATCAGCACCTCGGCGGCGGCGTGCGGGAGCTCGGCGAACACGGCGTTGGACTGCACCGGCTGGGTGAGCCGCACGCCGTCGATCCCGCCCACCTGCTCGGCGAGCAGCCGGGCCATCGCGTTGGCGTGCCCGGCCACCCGGAGGTAGCGGTCACCGTCGAACAGGGCCAGGAACTGCGCGGCCAGGAAGCGCTGCTTGGACGCCAGCTGCATCGACAGCTTGCGCACGTACTCGGTGCCGCCGGCCCGCTCGGTGTTCAGAACCAGCACCAGCTCGGCGCCCAGGAGGCCGCTCTTGGTACCGCCGACGCTCACGATGTCGGCGCCGATGTCAGTGGTGATGGCGCGCAGCGGAACGCCGAGGCTCGCGGCGGCATTGGCGAGCCGGGAGCCGTCGATGTGCAGCAGCCAGTCGCGCTCGTGCGCGTAGTCGGCCAGGGCGCGCAGCTCGTCGGGGGTGTAGACGGTGCCGAGCTCGGTGGACTGCGCCACCGACAGCACGCGCGGCTGCGCCCAGTGCACGTCGCCCGCGCGGTCGGGGACGGCGGCGGTGATCGCCTCGGGCGTCACCTTCCCACCCGCGGTGGGGACGACGAACAGCTTGAGCCCCGCCACCTTCTCCGGGGCGCCGCCCTCGTCGACGTGGATGTGCCCCGAATCTGCGCACACCACGGCGGACCAGCGATCGCTCACCGCCGACAGCGCGACGACGTTCGCACCGGTGCCGTTGAACACCGGGAACGCCTGCGCGCCTGCGCCGAACAGCTCGACGATCCGCTCGCCGAGAGCAGCGGTGTACACGTCCGCGCCGTACGCGCCCTGGTGTCCCAGGTTGGCCTCGGCCACGGCCTCGAGCACCTCCGGCAGCACGCCGGCGTAGTTGTCGCTCGCGAAGCCCCGCTTCGCGGGGTCGTGCAGTCGCGTCATGCCTTCGCCTCCGGAACCAGGGTCTCGACGGTGCCGTTCGCCTCGGCCGGAGGGATGTCCCACAGCGCCACCAGAGCATCGGCGACATCGCCGATCGGCGTGTAGCGCGGGAACTTCCGCTCGGGCGCATCGGCCCTCATCTGCGGGGTGAGCAGCGCCATGACGCGCACGATCACCGCCGCGGCGGCGGTGCCGGTGAAGGCATCCGCGAGCGCCGAGGTCCACGCCTCGGACGCCGCCTTCGCGGCGGCGTACGCCGCGTTCTTCGCGGTCGGCTTGGCGACGGAGGTCGACGAGATGATCGCCACCCGCGCATCGGAACTCGCGATCAGCGCCGGGTACAGCGCCTGCGTGACGTTCTGCAGGCTCCGGATCAGCCCGGCCTCCAGGAAGTCCCAGTCCGCCGGGTCCGCCTCGTCGATCGGCACGCCGCCGCGCCAGCCGCCCACCAGGTGCAGCAGCCCGTCGACACCGGCGTGCGCCGCGCGGATCTCCTCCACCGCAGCGCGGACCGCCGCACGATCGGCGAGGTCCGCGCGGTACGCGGAAACACCCTCCAGGGAGGCGATCTCCGCGGCGGGCGCGCCCCGGGTGATCACGACGACCTTCGACCCGGCATTCACCAGCGCACGCACGACCTCCTGGCCGAGCGCACCGTTCGCGCCCGTCACCACGACGGTGCGTCCCGTCACGCCGCTCATGCCGGCACCTCGATCGGGGCCGATGCCGTGATGCCCCGAGCGCTCTCGATCACGGCGCTCATCTTACGGCGCAGGGCCTCGTAGAACACGTTGAGCGGGAACTCGTCCGGAAGCACCAGGTCCACCAGACCGCGCGGCTCACCGTCGAGCGGCAACGCCTCCGGGCCCTTCGCCCACACGGAACCCGGGCCGGGTGCCACGTAGGACGAGACGAACTGATAGCTCGCCAGCCACTGCCCCACCTTGGACCGGTCGATGCCGGTGCGGTAGAGCTCCTCGATCTCCTCCCCGAGGCGGATCACCTGGAGCGGCAGCTCCTTCCAGTCGAAGGAGAGGCGATTATCGCGCCAGCGCAGCGCGCCGTGGCGGTGCAGATAAGCGAACAGCAGCTGGCCGCCGAGGCCGTCGTAGTTGCGCACCCGGTCACCCGTGATCGGGAACCGGAAGAGCCGGTCGCACAGAATCGCCAACTGCACCGGCAATCCGTAGGGGTGCCCCTCCTGCTCGAGGCGGTACGCCTCACGGAAGGTGGTCAGGTCGCAGCGCAGCTCCTCGAGGGCGTACTGCCAGTACGGCATCCGCTGCTTGATCATGAACGGATCGAAGGGCAGATCACCGCGGCTGTGGGTGCGGTCGTGGATCAGGTCCCACATGGCGAAGGTCGACTGCGCCAGCGCCTGCGAGGCGACCAGACGCTCACCGTCGGGCGGCAGCTGCAGCGAGAGAAGCTCACCGGCGGCACTCGTGACGCGGCGGAACCGGGCGGCCTCGCGGTCGCAGAAGATGGCGCCCCAGTGGAACTCGGGCGTCTGCGCCACCGTCACGGTCTCCGGGAAGAGGACCGCGGAGTGGGTGTCGTAGCCCGGGGTGAAATCCTCGAAGGCGACGGACAGGAACTTCTCGTTCCCGTAGCGGCGCTCCACGTCGGCCAGCCACTCGGGCCAGACCACGCGCAGCAGCACGGCCTCGAAGACCTTGCCGGCGTTGCCGTTCTGCGTGTACATGGGGAAGACGACGAGGTGCTCCGCGCCGTCGGCGCGATCCAGGTCCGGCCGGAAAGCGGCAAGGGAATCGTCGAACTCCGGGCGGGCGAAACCGCTCTCGACCCACCGCCGGAAGTCACGCGGGAGAGCGGCGAGGTACTCCGCATCGTGCGCGAACAGCGGTGCGAGCGCGGCGATGCGGGCGACGATCTCGTCGACCAGCTCCCCGGCCCGCGCGTGGTCTGCGGGCTCGGCGACGGCACCGTCGGCGCCCTGGAGCCCCCGCAGGTCCTCGACGGCGGATTTGAGCGCGATCCAGTCGGCGCTGCGGGCGACGGCGGAGGAACCGTCGGCGGCGGCGTCCTCGTGCGTGCCCGCGGCCCAGGTGACCGTGTTGGCCCACAGCGTGCGCTGATCGAGGTCGTCGATGCAGTCGTCGCCGAACAGGTCCGAGTCCGAGAACACGACGACCCGACCGCGGCCCACCTGCAGCGCCGCCGCGAGGGGGCGATCCGCGGGCGAGGCGGTGGGGCTCGTGCGCGCGAGCACGACCGCGTCGGCGGGAACGTCGAGCACGCCGGTCCGGTAGAAGACCGCACCCTCGACCGCGGCGACGATGCCCTGACCGCCCAGCTCGGGGGCGATGTCCGAGCGCACCCACGTGGCGTTGCCGCCGTGCCGGCGGTCGCCGGCGGACTCCTGGACGACCACGGATTCGACGTGCACACCGAACCGGCCCAGCAGCTCGTCGAGGTTGTTGCCGGACGTGGCGGTGTCGCACTCGGCGAGCACGACGAGCCCGCCGCCGGCGCGCACGTACTGCTCGATCGCGTCGAGCTCGCCGGGGGCGTAGACGGGTGGCAGATCGCCGGTGGTCCGCTCGACGCCCTGCCGGGCGAGGTGCGGGATCACGTACACGTCCGTCTCACGAAGCGCCTCGACGGTGACCTGCGGGAACAGCCCGTCCGAGACGGACATCCCGCGGCGGCGCAGGGTCTGCACCGCCTGCGCGAGGCTGACATCGCCGGGGTTCACGGGTACCAGCTCGCGGGCGCGGTCCAGGGTGGTCGCCCAGGCGCAGCTGCGGGCCTGTTCGACCACCACGCGCGGGAACACGGAATTATCAGACATAACCGTTCCGATCATTTGCCTCTTACATCTCTTAACGCGATCTTAGCGGTCGGAGACCTTGATTTCGAGCGGAACGGCACAGGTCGTGGGGAGCGGACACACATGAGAACGGCCGACCGGGTGATGAACCCGGTCGGCCGTATGCGAGGGAACGATTCGGTCAGCCCACCCGGTCGGGATCGTGGTGCGCCGACGCAGCGGCGACCGGCGACAGGTCCGCGGCCGCGGGATCGACGGTCGGCGACCTCGTGACCAGCTTGTGCCCCCACCACAGGCCGAGGAACAGGATCAGCGCGGCGTAGGTGGTGAGCAACAGGCTGACACTGCCGCCCGTGTCGGAATCGTTGACAGCGACGTAGTACTGGCCCGCGACGACCGCGACGCACATGAGGAGCGCCACGATCGGCCCCGCAGGGTACAGCCAGGCCTTGTAGGGCAGGACGTCGAGCGAGCGCCCCTGCGCGTTCCACGCCTTGCGGAAGCGGTAGTGCGCCCACGCGATCCCGATCCAGGTCACGAACCCGGCCACCGACGATGCGGCGACCAGCACCGTGTACGCGGCACCGTCGCCCTTCGGGCCGGCGAGGAAGCACAGGCAGCCGATCACGGTGGTCGCCGCCGTGGCCGCGATGGGAACGCCGGCCTTGGTCACCTTGGCGAAGATCTTCGGCGCGTTGCCCTCCACCCCCAGGCCGTACAGCGCGCGCGTGGCGGCGAACAGGCTGGCGTTGCCGGCCGAGAGGATGGCGATGAGGATGACCGCGTTCATGATCGACGCCGCGGCATCGATCCCCGCGAGCTTGAACACCAGGGTGAACGGCGCCACCGCGACGTTCTCCGCGGAGGCGTCGAGCAACTCGGGGCTGGTGTACGGGATGAGGAAGGCGATGATCGTCAGCGTGCCGATGTAGAAGACCAGGATCCGGATGAACACGGTCCGCACAGCGCGCGGGATCGCGCTCTTGGGTTCGATCGCCTCCCCCGCGGCGACCGCGATCATCTCCGTGCCCTGGAAGGCGAAGCCGGCGATGAGGAACACCGAGAGCATGCCGAGCGGGAAGTCCACGAAGGGCGCGTCGCCGACGGTCCAGTTCTTCACGCCCGGAGCAGGTCCGTCACCGACCACGCCCACCACCATGAGCACGCCGACGATCAGGAAGACCACCACGGCGATCACCTTGATCGACGCGAACCAGAACTCGGCCTCACCGAACGCCTTCACCGCGAACAGGTTCAACGCCAACAGCCCGACGAGGAAGACGACCGACCAGACCCAGGTGGGGACGTCGGGCAGCCAGAACTTCATGATCAACCCGCCTGCGACCACCTCCGCGGCCAGCGTGATCGACCAGTTGAACCAGTAGTTCCATCCGGCGGCGAAGCCGAAGGACTTGCTGACGAACCGGGTGCCGTACTCCTCGAACGGGTTGCTGCACGGCAGGTACGCCGACATCTCGCCGAGGCTCTGCATGAGGAAGAAGACCATGACGCCCATGAGCGCGTAGGCGGCGAGGGCACCGCCGGGGCCGGCCTGGCTGATCGTGGCGCCGGACGCCACGAACAGGCCCGTGCCGATCGCGCCGCCGAGAGCGAGCATGCTGATGTGGCGGCTCTGCAGGCCCTTGCGCAGGGTCTCGTCAGGGGTGATTCCGAGGGGACTGGACACCCGATGAGAGTAGCGACCGCGACGCTGCACCGGATACCATTCGCAACGACATGTTCTCGTACGACACCCGTTCCGCTCTGGCCAGCGCCGCCGACCTGGTGAACACCGCCCCCGACGCGCGCACCGGCCGGTACGAACGACTCCGCGACGTCGCCGCACTGCGCTCCTTCGTCGAGCGCTGGGGCTGGACGGGGCCCATCCCGCTGCGCGAGGACGAGCTCGACCGGGTGCACGCCGTCCGCCGCGTCCTGCGCGGCCTGTGGGACCTCTCCGGTGACGAGGCCGGCACCGTCGACCTGGTGAACCGCATGCTGCGCGACGCGGCCGTACTGCCCCAGCTCGTCCGGCACGACGACTGGCCCTACCACCTGCACGGTTGGAACGACGGGACGCCGATCGCCGAACGATTCCTCGCCGAGCCCGCGATGGGCATGGTCGACGTGGTGCGCGCCGACGCGCTGGACCGCCTGCGGCACTGCGCCGCTCCCGACTGCGCCGGGGTGTTCGTGGACTTCTCCCGCAACTCCTCGCGCCGGTTCTGCGACGACGGCTGCAACAACCGCCTCAACGTGGCCGCGTACCGCGCGCGCCGCGCCTGACCTCTAGGATCAACGGCGTGGCGGAATCGACGGGTGCGGGCGGAACGATCAGGGGCGTTCCGGGGCCCGATCACCTGGTCGCCGGGCGGTACCGCCTGACCTCGAAGATCGGCGGCGGCGGCATGGGCGCCGTCTGGCTGGCCCGGGACGAGCGGCTCGAGCGCGACGTGGCCGCCAAGCAGGTGATCTCCACCGAGGGGCTCACCGAGGAACAGGCGGACGAGCTGCGCAAGCGGGCGCTGCACGAGGGCCGCCTCGCGGCGCGGCTGCAACACCGCAACGCCGTCGCGATGTACGACGTGGCCCTCGACCGCGGCGAACCCTGGCTGGTCATGGAGTACCTCCCGTCGCGGTCGCTCGCGCAGGTGCTGCACATGACGGGGACGATGCCCGAGCGTCAGGTCGCCCAGATCGGCGCACAGGTGGCCGACGCGCTGATCGAGGCGCACCAGTCGGGGATCATCCACCGCGACATCAAGCCCGGCAACATCCTCATCGCGAACCGCGGCCGCGCGTCGGGCACCGTCAAGCTCTCCGACTTCGGCATCGCGCGGGCCGAGGGCGACGAAGCCGGCCCGGCAGGCATCATCACCGGCACGCCCGCCTACTTCGCCCCCGAGGTGGCCCGCGGCACCGAACCGTCCGAGGCCTCGGACCTGTACTCGCTGGGCGCCACGCTGTACACCGCGCTGGAGGGGGCACCGCCCTTCGGCGTCGACGAGGACTCGATCCGGTTGCTGCACAAGGTCGCTCTGGGGCAGATCGATCCGCCCCAGCACGACGGCGCGCTGACCCGCGTGATCCTCGACATGCTGCAGCCGAGTCCCAAACGCCGCCCCTCGCTCACCGAGGCGCGGGACCGACTCGCCTCGGTGGCCGCGGCCGGCGGCAGCCCGTCGGCGATCCTCGCCGCGCCACTCCAGGCCGCGGAGGGCGCGCCGGCGGTCTGGCTGCGCCGCGCCGCGGGTGAACGCGCCGCCGGTGATCGAAGCGGTACGAGCCGTACGGCGTCGTCGGGACCCGTTGAACGCAAGCGGCCCGTCCCGCCAGCGCCGCGACCGAGCGCCTACGTCCCGCCGCCCGTGGCGCCGCCGTCGAAGATGTCGAACACGGTTCTCGCCGCGTGGATCATCGGCGGGTTCATCGTGCTCGCCGCGATCATCGCGGGGATCATCGTCGCCCTGGGCTGACGCGAGACCGGCAGCGCGCGGCCGGACCTCAGTCCGCCAGGTGGCGGGTGTGGGCCCAGCGGGTGAGCGCGTTCCGGTTGCTCTGCTGGGTCTTGCGGAGCACGTTCGAGGCGTGGGTCTCGACCGTCTTCACCGAGATGAACAGGTCCTCGGCGATCTCCTTGTAGGTGTAGCCGCGGGCGAGCAGGCGCAGCACCTCGAGCTCGCGCGGGGTGAGCGAATCCAGCTCCGGGTCGAGAGCGGGCTCCGGGACCGGGGAGCGGCCGGTGAACGAGTCGAGCACGAAACCGGCGAGCCGCGGCGAGAACACGGCGTCGCCCTCCGCGACGCGACGCACCGCATCGGCCAGCTCCTGCCCCGAAATCGTCTTCGTGACATAGCCGCGCGCGCCCGCGCGGATCGTGGCGATCACGTCCTCCGCGGCGTCGGAGACGCTCAGTGCCAGGAAGACCGGCATCGTCGCGAGCTTGGCGCGGGGGGCACCGTCGGCCACGCCCCGCAGAACGGCGACGCCGCCACCGTCGGGCATGTGGACGTCGAGGAGCACCACGTCCGGTGCGACGGAGAGGATCCCGGCCACGGACTCCGCGACCGTACCCGCCTCCCCCACCACCTCGATGGCGTCCTCGCGGGCCAGCTCGGCGCGCACGCCGGACCGGAACACCCCGTGATCGTCGACCAGGAACACCCGGTAGCTCACGCGTTCTCCTCCGCCTTCTCGTGTGCGATCTCGTCGCCGTCGGCGGGCCTGGTGATCGTCAGTCGCACCTCGGTGCCGCGGCCCGGGGTGGACCGGACCGCGACGGTGCCGCCGCGCCGCTCCACCCGCGACCGGATCGACTTCGCCAGACCCTGCCTGTCCGACGGTACCGTCTCCGGGTCGAATCCGACGCCGCGGTCCCGCACGAACACCGCCACCGAGTCCTCGTCGACCTCGGCGTACGTGTCGATACTCTCGCAGCCGGAGTGCTTGGCGGCGTTGACCATAGCCTCCTTCGCCGCACCGAGCAGCGCGGCGAACCGGTCGTCGACGCCCAGCTCCGGCCCCTCGACATCGCCGACCGTGATGACGTCCACTGCCACCGAATGCGCGTCCTCCACGTCCGCGGCCGCCGCCTTCAGCGCCGCGGCAAGGGACCGCGCGGGCGCCTCCGCCCCGCCGAACAGCCACTCGCGCAGCTCACGCTCCTGGCTGCGGGCGAGGCGCTTGACAGCGGCACCGTCGGCGGACTGCTTCTGGATGAGAGCGAGCGTCTGCAGCACCGAATCGTGCAGGTGCGAGGCGATCTCCTCCCGCTCGATGGTGCGCACCCGGGCCGCACGCTCGGCGCCGAGATCGCGCCACATCCGCACCCAGATCGGCACCGTCAGCAGTGCCACGCCCACCAGCGTCAGGACGACCGCGGCGAGCGCCGTCGGGATCGCCGCCACGTCCACGCGGCCGAGGAAGACCACCGCGAGACCGACGATCACGAGCGTGACGCCGCCCAGCATGCGCAGCCAGGTGATCAGGCGCGAGCCGCCCAGCGCGGTCGACGGGGTGCGCGCGGAATCGGCCTCGCGCCAGACCAGCGCGGCGCCGACGCCGATGACGATCACCGGCACCACGAATCCCGCGCTGGTGCTGCTCGCCACCGACGCGAGGGTCGCCGCACCGACGACACCGAGCACCGCCAGGGCCAGGCCCTGCCGGCGCTCGGCCGGATCCGGTCGCTCCGTGTCCGTGCCCGGGCGGCACATGAACCACAGCAGCGCGTACATCACCACACCCGCACCGAGGAGCGCGAGCAGGGTGAAGGCGATGCGGACCCTGGTGACGTCGACACCCAGGTGATCGGCGATGCCGCCGCACACCCCGCCGATCACCGCACCGCCACTGCGACGGTGCATCCGGGGGTACGACGGTGCCGGCGCCGGCCGCCCGGGCGGGGGCACGACCGCGGACGCCGGCGGGCGGACAGCGGCGGACGGCGCGGGGTGCCCGTTCTGCTGCCAGGCCTGCCAGGACTGGTGCCAGCCCTGCTGCCAGGCCTGCCTGCGGGCCTCCTGCCGCGCCCAGCGGCGCTGTGCTCGTCTGCTCATCGTGCCCTCGATAGTGGCACGAACGGTACTCGACGACTATCGGGGAAGCCCCTGAATTCCCGCGCACACCCCGACCTGTGGCGTGCGCGAATTCAGGGGCTTCCCCGATGGTGCCGCCGCGCCCCTACCCGCAGGATCGACAGCATGGACACGACAACCCTCTCCAGCCAGCTCCGGCAGATGTGGGAGACCAGGCCACTCCGGGCCCGGCAGGCGCCGATCGCCGGCGTCTGCACGGGTTTCGCCCGCCGCTACCAGGTGGACGTCGCGCTCGTGCGCGCCGCCTTCATCGGGGCGACGGTGCTCGGCGGACTCGGCTTCGTCGCCTACATCGTCGGGATCTTCTTCCTCCCCAAGGAATCCGAGTACGCGTACGGCACGCCCGTACAGCGCTCGGGGCCGCCCACCTTCGTCCTGATCATCGCGGCGGTCCTCGCCGTGACCTTCGGCAGCAACTTCAGCTCGTCGTGGCCCGGCGCCGGACTGATCAGCCTCGCCCTGCTGCTGGCCGGCTGGTACGCGCTGCACCAGCGTCTCCCCGTCCCCGCGCCCGGCACCGCCGTCACGACCCGGTTCGCTCCCGCCCCGGTCGGCGCCTGGCAGCCGCCCGCCGCGGCGTTCCCGTGGCAGCCGGTATGGACCCCACCCACCACCGGCCAGGCACCGTCGGAACCGGCCCGGCCCACCGACGCACCCGCGCCGGAGGCGGCGCCCGAACCGACCTCGGCACCGTCGGGCACGGCACCGTCGACCCCCGTGAACCTGCGCAAGGCACCCGAGGACGGCTCGCGGGTCCAGACGCACGCGACGGAGGAGATCCACCCGCCGCGCTGGGATCCGTTGGGCGCCGCTCCCTTCGCCTGGGACCTGCCCGAGCCCGCCGCCGCCGTGGCGCCGGTCCCGGTCGGCCCGAAGCGACGCACGCGCGTGACGCCGGTGACGCTCGGCATCGCCCTGTTGACGGCTGCGGCGATCGCCACCGTGAACCTCGTTCTCGGCGTGCCGATCTCACCCGTGGTCGGCGCCGCCATCGTACTGGCCGTGGTGGGCGGCGGCCTCGTCATCGGCGCGTTCCGGCGCTCCGGGTACGGGCTGCTCGCCGTCGCCATCCCACTCGCGGGATTCGTCGTGATCGGCACCATGGCGCAGAACGTGATGTCGGGCTACGCCGACGCCCCGCGCGGCGACCAGAACTTCACGGTCACCGACCCGAGCACACTCCAGGAGAAGTACACCGTGCAGGCGGGCTCCCTGAACCTCGACCTGCGCGGGCTCGCCCTCGACCAGGATCGCACGGTCTACACCAAGGTCGCGGTCGGCGAGACGCGGATCAGTGTGCCCGAGAAGATGAACGTGATCGTGCACTGCTCGGTGGGCGTGGGCGACACGCACTGTCCCGACGGGCTGGTCCGCGGCGCCGCGGCCGCCCCGGGCTCGCCGACCTTGACGATCGTGGCCCGCGGCAACGTCGGAGACGTGGAGGTGACCCGTGTCCGCTGACCGCACCAGCACGGAGAACGGCGCCGCACCGCGCCACGGTTTCTCGCCCGCACTGCTCATCGCCGGCATCGCCGCCGTCGTGATCGCCGTCTGGGGCGCCGTCGGCGGCCCGAACCTGATCAGCGCGGGCACCCTCGTCGGAGGCCTCGCCATCGCCGCCGTCGCGGCGGCCGGGGTGCTGCTGATCAGGCCCCGAACACGGCCCGATGCTCCGAAGCCCACTGCGCCAGACCCGTCGCCGGACGGCCACTGAGCTCTTCGACCAGCGAGTTCGCCTCCTGCCGGTACCAGCGGGAGGCGTCTTGCAGGTCCAGATACCAGCCGGCCATGTCGCCCATCTGCGCCGTGAGCGCGGCCTCGGCCTCCTCGCGGCTGATCTGCTCGAACCGCACCTCGCGGCCGATGCCCTCGGCGATCCGTGCGACGGCGTCGACGCGGGTGAGGAACTCGGGGCCGGTGAGGTCGTACATCCGCCCCACGTGCGGGCCGCGGTCCTCCGCGGCGAGCAGTGCCGCCGCGACGGCGGCGATGTCGGCCATCGCGATCGGCGCGCCGCCCGCATCCGGGTAGGGCTCCCGAACGACGCCGTCGGCCACCTGGCCCGCCCAGCCCGCGAAGTTCTCCAGGAACTCCCCCGGGCCGAGCTGGGTGACGTCGAGGCCCGCGGCGAAGACCTCGTCGGCCAACGCCTGCCAATGCGCCCCACCGGACAGCGCCACCACGTACTGCACGCCGGCCGCCTTCGCACGCCGCAGCACCTCGGCCGCCGTGGGCTCGTACGGCGCGAGGTACATCGCGGTCACGCCCTCGAAGGCACCGTCGAGCGTCTCCGGCTTCCCGATGAAGCCGCTGAAGGCGTGCACCCCGCTCGGCAGCGCCGCCTTCGCGGGGTTCGTGGTGAGCGCGCGGATGTCGGTGACACCCCGTCCCACCAGTTCGTCGACCACTTTCCGCCCGATGTTGCCCGTCGCACCCGTCACCAGAATCGTCATGGCATCGACGGTACCGAGGGCACCGGTCAGAAGCTGACCGCTACGTCACGCCCCTACTCCCACTCGATCGTCCCCGGCGGCTTGCTCGTCACGTCGAGCACCACCCGGTTGACGTCCTCCACCTCGTTGGTGATGCGGGTCGAGATGATCTCAAGGGTCTCATAGGGCACGCGCGTCCAGTCCGCGGTCATCGCGTCCTCGGAGCTGACCGGGCGCAGCACGATCGGGTGGCCGTAGGTGCGGCCGTCGCCCTGCACGCCCACGCTGCGGACGTCGGCGAGCAGCACCACGGGGCACTGCCAGATGGTGCCGTCGAGGCCCGCGGCGGTGAGCTCCTCGCGGGCGATCGCGTCGGCCTTGCGGAGCAGGTCCAGCCGGTCCTTGGTGACCTCGCCGACGATCCGGATCGCCAGGCCCGGCCCCGGGAAGGGCTGCCGGCCGACGATCTCCTCCGGCAGGCCGAGCTCGCGGCCCACGGCGCGGACCTCGTCCTTGAACAGCAGCCGGAGCGGCTCGACGAGGGTGAACTCCAGGTCCTCCGGGAGGCCGCCCACGTTGTGGTGGCTCTTGATGTTCGCGGTGCCCGCGCCGCCGCCGGACTCGACGACGTCCGGGTACAGCGTGCCCTGCACGAGGAAGTCGACCGTGGTGTCCGCGTTCCCCACGACCTCGCTGACCGCACCCTCGAACGAGCGGATGAACAACTCGCCGATGGTCTTGCGCTTGGTCTCCGGATCACTGACTCCGGCCAGACGATCCAGGAAGGTCTTCTCGGCGTCGACGGTGACCAGGCGCGCGCCCGTGGCGGCGACGAAGTCGGTCTGCACCTGCTCGCGCTCGCCCTGCCGCAGCAGGCCGTGGTCGACGAAGACACAGGTCAGACGATCGCCGATGGCCTTCTGCACCAGCGCCGCCGCGACGGCCGAGTCGACACCGCCGGACAGGCCGCAGATCGCGAGGCCGTTCTCCCCGACCTGTGCGCGCACGTCCTCGATCAGCTGCTCCGCGATGTTCGCGGCGGTCCAGGTGGGCTTCAGCCCGGCGACCTCGTACAGGAAGCGCGTGAGAACCTCCTGGCCGTGCGGGCTGTGCAGCACCTCCGGGTGGTACTGGACACCGGCCATCCGCTTCTCGACGTTCTCGAACGCGGCCACGGGCGCGCCGGGCGTGGAGGCCACCGTCGAGAAGCCCTCCGGGGCGACCTGCACGGCGTCGTTGTGGCTCATCCACACCGGCTGCTCGGCGGGCAGCCCGACGTGCAGCACACCGTCGCCCGTGGGCGTCAGGGTGGTCCGGCCGAACTCGCGCCCACCCGTGTTGGCGACGGTGCCGCCGAGGGTCCGGGCCATCATCTGGAAGCCGTAGCAGATGCCGAACACCGGGACGCCGAGATCGAAGACCGCGGGGTCGAGGTTCGGCGCGTCCTCCGCGTACACCGACGCGGGACCGCCGGACAGCACGATCGCGGCCGGGTTCTTCTCCCGCACCTCCTCGGCGGTGATGGTGTGCGGCACCACCTCCGAGTAGATCCGCGCCTCGCGGACACGGCGCGCGATCAACTGCGCGTACTGCGCGCCGAAGTCGACGACCAGAACCGGGTTGGGTGAGGAGTCCGTCACCCGCAACAGTCTAGTTGCCGCCCGCCTCCGGTCAGGACACCAGGGCGCGCACGATTCCCACCCGCCTGCCGCAGAATAGGAATGGACGGCGTCAGCCTTCGCGGCGCCGGACCATCTCGGTGATCCAGATCGGCGCGAAGGGCGAGACGCAGCCCTTCGAGACCGGGTAGTCCGCCAGCACCTGCAGGTCCTCCCCTATCGCCAGAGCGCGCGCCCGGCGGGACGGGTCCTCGATGCCGATGGTCGCGAGGGTCTCGTTCATCGCCCACTGCAGTTTCGACGGGGCGTCGCGCATCTCGCGTTCGATGGTGTCGAGCAGGGCGTCGCGGTCGAGGTCTGCCGTGGTCACAGCGTGCGTCGTGAGCGCCCAGCCCGCCGCCCGCACCTGCGGATCGGCATCGCCCCACCACCGGACCAGGAGCTCCCCGGCGTGCGGCGACTTCTTCACCAGGTAGTTCAGCAGCCAGTCGTGCGCCTTGTCGCTGCGGGCGGACCGGAGCATCGCGTCGAACTCGTCCGCGGTGTACTGCTTCGGCCGGCTGATCAGCAGCGCCACGAGCTGGCCCGCGACGTCATCCGCGTCCCACAGCTCGCCGGCGAGTTCCCGGTCCGTGCCGAGCGCCTTCGCCACCGCCCGCAGCTTCGTGAGGTTCACCCCGTGCGGATCGCCGTGCCGCTCGTTGACGGCACGGGCCTTCGGATCCTCCAGCGCCGCCAGCTCGGCCAGTACCTCCTCGACGCGTGTCATGGCACCGAGCGTAACGACGGCGGACCGTCAGGCCTGCGGGGCCTGCGCCTCCTGTGCCGGGCGAACCTTCGGCAGGGGCAGGAGCAGCTGGCCGGGCGCGCCGGCGGGCACGGCGGGCGCCTTCGGCGCGGTCGGAGCGATGCGCTGGTAGCCGGCACCCTGCGCGGGACGCGGGTCCTGCTCGCCCTTGTTCGGCCAGAGCGACGCGGCGCGCTCGGCCTGCGCGGCGATCGACAGCGACGGGTTGACGCCGAGGTTGGCCGAGATGGCGGCACCGTCGACGACGAACAGCGACGGGTAGCCGTGGATGCGGTGGTACGGGTCGATGACGCCCGTCTCCGCCGTCTCCGAAATCGCTGCGCCACCGAGGAAGTGGGCGGTCATCGGGACGTTGAAGATGTCACCCCAGGTACCGCCGGCCACGCCGTTCAGCTTCTCCGCGCCGATCCGCGCCGCCTCGTTGCCCTTCGGAATCCACGTGGGGTTCGGTGCACCGTGGCCCTGCTTGGAGACCATGCGGCGCTTGCTGCTGCCCGGGATCTTCTTGGTGTAGGTGGTGATCGAGTTGTCCAGGCTCTGCATCACGAGCAGGATCAACACGCGCTGGCCCCAGTCCTTCTGCGTGAGCAACAGTTTCAGATCGCTCGGCTTCTTCGCCAGGTCGCGGACGAATCCCTTGAGCCGGGTGCGGCCCGGGCCGCCGTCGACCAGGAGCGACTGCAGCAGTCCCATCGCGTTGCGGCCCGGCCCGTACCGCACGGGCTCGATGTGCGTGTCCGGCGTCGGGTAGAAGGAGCTGGTGATCGCGACGCCCTTGGAGAGATCCTCGGCCGGGTCGACGACGGTGCGCGCGGAGCCGAGGATCGATTCCGAGTTGGTCCGGGTCAGCACGCCCAGGCGGTCCGAGAGCTTCGGCAGCGCGCCCGTGTCCTTGAGCGAGTGCAGCAGCGTCTGCGTGCCCCAGGTGCCGGCGGCGAAGACCACGTTGTCGGCGGTGTACACGGTGCGGTTCTTGCGCACCTTCGAGCCCGTACGCCGGGTGTCGACCTCCCACACGCCCTTGCGGCCCTCTCGGAGCCCCGTCACCGTCGTCATCGGGATGAACCGCGCCCCACCGGCCTCGGCGAGGTGGATGTAGTTCTTCATCAGCGTGTTCTTCGCGCCGACCCGGCAGCCCGACATGCACTGGCCGCACTCGGTGCATCCGGTACGCGCGGGGCCCGCACCGCCGAAGAACGGGTCCGCGTCGGTGCGGCCCGGCTGGTTGAAGTACACGCCCACCGGGGTCTCGGTGTACGTGTCCGCGACGCCCATCTCCTCGGCGATCTGCTTGATCACCCGGTCCGACGGGGTCTCGTGCGGGTTCTTCACCACACCCAGCATCCGCCGGGCCTGGTCGTAGAACGGCGACAGCTCGTCGTCCCAGTCGGTGATGTGCTTCCACTGCGGGTCGTTGAAGAACGGCGCCGGAGGCTTGTACAGCGTGTTCGCGTAGTTCAGCGACCCACCGCCCACGCCGGCGCCGGCGAGGACCACGGCGTCGCTGAGCAGGTGGATGCGCTGGATGCCGTACAGGCCCATCGACGGCGCCCACACGAACTTCTTGAGGTTCCAGGTGCTCTCGGCGAAGTCCTCGTCCTCGAAGCGCCGGCCGGCCTCGAGCACACCGACGCGGTAGCCCTTCTCGGTCAGACGCAGCGCCGTGACGCTGCCACCGAACCCGGAGCCGATCACGAGCACGTCGAAATGATCGCCCGTGTTCTGCTTGACTGCCTTGGCCATCTGGCACCCCTCACCCGTCCGCGGAAGGACATGTGTCGTCACCGGGCCGCGGCTGAAACGGCCCTACTGACGGGTAACGGTACTACTAAACTCCACTCAATAACAGTGGTTCGTGCTCAGTACGCGACGTTGAGCCCGACCTTCTGGAACTCCTTGAGCTCGCTGTAGCCGGACTTGGCCATCGACCGGCGCAGACCGCCGACCAGGTTCAACTGGCCGTTCGGCTCCGTCGACGGGCCGTTGAGGATCGTCGCGAGCGACGGTGCGGCACCCACTGCCGCGTCGTCGCCGGCGTCCAGCCCGCCCAGCTGCGCGGGCGCGACCGCGCCGCGCGGGATCGACGGGTGAGCGGCCACCGACGGCCAGTACCAGCCCTTGCCGGGCGCCTCGGCCGCGAGGGCGAGCGGAGCGCCCAGCATGGTGGCGTCGGCGCCGCAGGCGATCGCCCGCGCGACATCGCCGGCGCTGTAGATGTCGCCGTCGGCGATCACGTGCACGTACCGGCCACCGGTCTCGTCCAGGTAATCCCGGCGGGCCGCAGCGGCGTCGGCGATGGCCGTGGCCATCGGGACGCCGATGCCGAGCACCTCACGGGTCGTGGTCGCGCCCTCCGCGGAGCCGTACCCGACGATGACGCCGGCCGCGCCGGTGCGCATCAGGTGCAACGCGGTGCGGTGATCGCTCACGCCGCCCGCGACCACCGGCACATCGAGATCGCCGATGAAGGTCTTGAGATTCAGCGCCGAGCCCTCGTTCGAGACGTGCTCCGCCGAGATGATCGTGCCGTGGATGACCAGCAGGTCGATCCCGGCCTTGACCAGGACCGGGGTCAGCTCCTGGGCGCGCTGCGGCGAGACGCGCACGGCCACCGTCACCCCCGCGTCGCGCACCCGGCCGACGGCCGCCGCGAGCAGCTCGGGATCCAGCGGCGCGGCGTGCAACTCCTGCAGGCGGCGGATCGCGGCGATGCCGGTGATGTCGGAGGCGGCGAGCGCCACGACCTCCTCGAGCTTCGCCTCCGCATCGCGGTGTCGCGAGTACAGACCCTCGGCGTTGAGCACGCCCAGGCCGCCCAGCCTGCCGAGCTCGATCGCGAACTCCGGCGAGCCGATCGCGTCCGTGGGGTGCGAGAGGATCGGGGTGTCGAAGCGGTACGCGTCGAGCTGCCAGGCGGTGGACACCTCCTTCGAGGAACGCGTGCGGCGCGACGGGACGATGTTCACGTCCTGCAGCTCGTAGGTGCGTCGGGCCGTGCGGCCCATGCCGATCTCAACCATGTCGCGCAACGCGCTCAGTCCTTTCCGGACGGGAGCGGGGCATCGTCGGCCCCGGGGAACGTGTGAGGACTGCCGGACTACCGCGTGGTGTAGTTCGGCGCCTCGACCGTCATCGTGATGTCGTGCGGGTGCGATTCTTTCAGACCGGCCGCCGTGATCTGCACGAACTGGGCGCGCTGCAGGTCCTCGATGGTCTGGCTGCCGGTGTACCCCATCGCCGCGCGGAGGCCGCCGGTGAGCTGGTGGATCACCGAGCTCAGCGGGCCGCGGAAGGGCACCCGGCCCTCGATGCCCTCGGGCACCAGCTTGTCCTCGGAGAGCACGTCGTCCTGGAAGTAGCGGTCCTTGGAGTAGGACTTCCCCTGGCCGCGGCCCTGCATGGCGCCGAGGCTGCCCATGCCGCGGTAGCTCTTGAACTGCTTGCCGCCCACGAGGATCAGCTCGCCCGGCGACTCCCCCGTGCCCGCGAGCAGCGAACCGAGCATCGCCGTGGACGCGCCGGCCGCGAGGGCCTTCGCCACGTCACCGGAGAACTGCAGGCCGCCGTCGGCGATGACGGGGACGCCCGCGGGCGCGCACGCGGCATTGGCCTCGAGGATCGCGGTGATCTGTGGTGCACCGACGCCGGCGACGACGCGGGTGGTGCAGATCGAGCCGGGGCCCACGCCGACCTTCACGCCGTCGACGCCGGCAGCGACCAACGCCGCCGCGCCGCTGCGGGTGGCCACGTTGCCGCCGATGATCTGCACGTCGTCACCGAGCTCGTGCTTGAGCTTCTCGATCATGTTGAGCACGCCGCTCGAGTGGCCGTGCGCCGAGTCCACCACCAGCACGTCGACACCGGCGTCGCGCAGCGCCATGGCCCGCTCCCACGCCTCGTCGCCCGCGCCGACGGCCGCACCGACCAGCAGCCGACCGTCCGAGTCCTTGGTCGCGTTGGGGTGCTGCTCGGTCTTGACGAAATCCTTGACGGTGATCAGGCCGGTGAGCCGGCCACTGCCGTCCACGATGGGCAGCTTCTCGATCTTGTGCCGGCGCAGCAGGCCCAGCGCCGCCTCGGCGGTCACGCCCTCCTGCGCGGTGATCAGCGGCGCCTTGGTCATGACCTCGGCGACGGGACGGTCGAAGTCGACCTCGAAACGCATGTCGCGGTTGGTGATGATCCCGACCAGCGTGCCCTTCTCGTCCGTCACCGGTAGGCCGGAGATGCGGAACCGGGCGCACATCTCGTCGACCTCGCGGAGCGTGTTCGACGGGCTGCACGTGACCGGGTTGGTGACCATGCCGGCCTCGGACCGCTTGACGGTCTCGACCTGCCCCGCCTGCGCCTCGATCGACAGGTTGCGATGCAGCACGCCCATGCCGCCGTTGCGGGCCATGGCGATGGCCATCCGCGCCTCGGTGACGGTGTCCATCGCGGAGCTGATCAGCGGGACCCGCAGCGTGATCTCGCGCGTGAGCCTGGTGGAGATGTCCACCCCCGACGGAATCACATCGGAGGCGGCGGGAACGAGGAGCACATCGTCGAAGGTGAGGCCGAGCATGGCGACCTTGGACGGATCGTCACCACCGATGCGAACAGAGCCGGGAGCGGGCGCGGAAGAGGCGGAACGCGTCATGTATCCATGGTACGCGGCGGATACTTCTGCTCGTGCAGCGCGTGTGACTGGCCAGAACAGGGCATTTCTGCGTACCGTGGGGGCGTGCGCAACAATCTTCCCCCCGGCCTTCCGCCGGACCCGTTCGCCGACGATCCGAGCGACCCCACGGCCGCTCTGGACTCGCTCGACCCCGGCCAGCCCCTCGATCCCGCCGAGCGGCTCGCCGTCGAGGAGGACCTGGCCGACCTGTCCGTCTACGAGGCGCTCCTGGCCCATCGCGGTGTCCGCGGCCTGGTGATCTGCTGCGACGACTGCCAGGAGGATCATTACCACGACTGGGACATGCTGCGCGCGAACCTGCTGCAACTGCTGGTGGACGGCACCGTCCGGCCCCACGAGCCCGCGTACGATCCGGCGCCCGACGCGTACGTCACCTGGGACTACTGCCGCGGCTACGCCGACGCCGCGATGAACCTCGCGAACGAGGAATAGGCGCCCGAATCCACGAAGGCCCCCACCGACGGTGGGGGCCTTCGTGGTCGTCACGGCTACCGCGGGAACAGCTCCGGCGGGAGCACCGTGGTCGTCTCGGTCGCCGCGGCCGTCGACGTGCTGGTGGTCCTCGGCGGTGGCGTGGTGGTGGTCGTCGCCGGCGGTGTCGTGGTGCTCACCGTCGTGGCCGTCGTCGTCGGTGCCGTGGTCGTCGGTTCGATGGTCGTCGGCTCGGTCGTCGTCGGGCGCGTCGTCGTCGGTGTCGGCCGCGGAGTGGTCGGACGCGTGGTCGGCACCGGCGTATCGAGGATCGTCGGGTACGGCACCGTCGTCGGCGGCCTGGTCGGCACCGTCGAGGGCGAGGTCGGTGACGTCGGCGGCGCCGAGGGCGTCGACGGTGCGGACGTGGGCAGGTCGGTCGACCCGACCGGCAGCCCGGCACGCGCCTCCGCGGCCCGGATCCGCTCCTCGAGCGCGGCGCGGTCCTTCGCGTTCTTCACCTTCGCGGCCTGCTGCCGGGCACTCACGAGCGCCGTCTGCGCCGCCGCCTGATTGCTGCCGCTGATCTCCTCGTCGGCCTTCGCGATCTGCGCCTTCGCCTCCGACGTGGCGACCGTCTGCGAGGCGGCGTCCGAGAACACGACCTCCTTGACGCTCCACAGAGCCCCGTCACCCGGGTCGGCGGAGTTCACGAGTACGCCACCGCCGCCGATGATCGCCACGGCGGCCGCGGCCGAACCGGCGATCAGGCCGAACCGGCGACCCCGCCGCGAGGGCGCGTTCGCGATGTCGGTCACGTCACCGTCGGCCGACGGTGCGTCCGGCGTCCCGCCCACGAGCGGCGCCGGGGGCGGTGCCACGGGACGGGCGGGCCGCAGGCCCCGGCCCCGTCGGCCACCACCGGTGGCGGCGACGATCTCGTCGATCGACGGACCCGAGGGCACCGGCGTGGTGACGATCTCGTCCCGCCAATCGGCGAGCAGCGATGCGAGGGTGAACTCCGTCTGATCCGCGGTGGTGACGGCGCCGCCGGCGGCGAGCGCCTCGATCAGGTCGTCGTCCCGCCGGACCGCGGCCACGTCGACGGGCGCACCGTCGTCGGTGACGCGGTCGACGAAGCCGGTGTCGCCGTCGCGGAAGTCGCGCGGAACACCGGGGCGCATCGGGCGCATCGGCGGCCCCAGACGGTGAGTGGCCGTGCGCTCAGGATCCTGGGGATCGAAACGCCCCTGGTTGTTCCCGGGCTTGTTCGTATCGTCGGCCATGTCAGTTCTCACCTTCTTTCGCGATCTGGTTCTTCAGCTTGGACAGCGCGCGATGCTGGGCGACGCGGACGGCACCCGCTGTGCCACCCACCGCCTCCGCGGTCTCCTCGGCCGACAGGCCGACGACCACGCGGAGGATCAGGATCTCGCGCTGTTTCTCGGGGAGCGTGCTGAGCAGGCGGGCCATGTCGCGGCTCGCCTCGGTGGCGAGCGCTCGACCCTCGGGTCCGCCGTCCAGCGACGCTCTCTCTGGGATCTCGCTGACAGGGTCGGATTTGTTACGTGCTGCGCCACGGAAGCCGTCCGCGACCTTGTGCGCGGCGATGCCGTACACGAACGCCATGAACGGGCGTCCCTGGTCCTCGTACCGGGGCAGAGCCGTCATCACAGCCATGCACACCTCCTGCGCGATGTCTTCAGCGGACAGCGAGTGACGCTCGCCACCACCGACCCGCGCGCGGCAGTACCGCACGACGAGGGGTCGGATGGTGTCGAGAACATCTGCGAGCGCGGACCTGTCGCCGCGCGCTGCCTCGCGCACGGCCCGGTCGAGCTCCTCACCTGTCAGATTCATCGCCAGCCTGCATCCTGCCGTTACAACCGTGCCAATCCCGCGCCATGACGAATCCAGACCGCCTCCACGGCCGCGGCGTCGCGCGCGAACGCCTCCCCATGCCCCTCCTCCGACAACGCGACCAACATCTTCGCTCCGGCCCACCTTAGAGGATCGAGCCCTTGCGAGGTGGCGACGCCGTACGCCGTCATCGTGAGTTCCCGCGCCCGGTCCGGGGAGCCCGACGCCATCGCCGCAGAACCCGCGATGAGCAGCGTCTTCGCGTGGTGCCGTGGCGCGGTCGGCCCCGGATCGGCCGACAGCAGGGGAGCTATCGCCGCAGCCGCGGCGGCGGCGTCCCCGGTGTAGACGGCGAGCTCCGCAGCCAC
This sequence comes from Tsukamurella sp. NPDC003166, assembly GCF_040611135.1. Classification (NCBI taxonomy): domain Bacteria; kingdom Bacillati; phylum Actinomycetota; class Actinomycetes; order Mycobacteriales; family Tsukamurellaceae; genus Tsukamurella; species Tsukamurella sp. NPDC003166. Next base: position 34,536 of record NZ_JBEXNL010000013.1, on the reverse strand, counting down.
CCAATCGCGGCGCAGTCGGGCGCGCGGCACCGTCCACCACGGGATGTCGTACGCCGGGACCGCATCGGACCGGTGCGCATCCGTGGCCCCACCCGCTCGGAGATGCTCGTCCGCGCGCGCGAGCAGGCGGGCGCTCAGTGCGTGCCGACCGGTACCCAGAGCGTCCGCGGCGAGACCCACCGTCGCATCGACCGTCAGCGCCACCGACAAACCGTACCCCGGTTGCTCTCCGATTGAATCCGCAAGGCTCAGCGCGGCACCGTCGGGCAGCGCGGCGGCGCGGTGGGCGCCGGACTGACGGAGCATCGAGCCCTCCAGGCAGCGCGCCGCGGCGGCGAACGGTCCCCCGGTCACGCCCGCGGCGAGCGCCCGGGCGGCCGCGAACCGTCCCGCCCCGGCGAGCGCGACGGCGCGCAACCACAGCCGCCCACCGGCGCAGTCAGCGGGCCCCGTGACACCCGCAGCCGCACCGAAGGCGGCGGCGAGAAGCTCCTCCGTACCGTCGGACGCCGGATCCGCATGTCCAGTTTCCAAAGATTTAACCTTCCACAATTTGCAGCAACGACAATGGTGTCGAACGGCCCCGCACGGGCGTCAATGTTACCGGTATGTAAAGCGATCGCCGGGCGTGTTCCATGCCGCTGCGACCGAAGGTCACGACGCGTTCGACCGCGTCATGGACGTTCACCTGCGACGATCGCCGTCGAGCCCCGGAGGTCACGGACGCACCACCGGCCCATATCTCCGCGAATAAATGAACGCAACGTTAATTCTCACGGCGACCGAAGGAGCCCCGCAATCGCCCGCAGCGGGTTGACCTTCGTCTGGCGAACTGCCTACGGTGAACGAGCGAGAGGAACAACGACGTTTCCACGCCAGCGAGATCGCCGAGTGTTTGGAGAATGCGCATGCCTCAACCCAACGAGCTCCCCGGTCCCAACGCGGATTTCTGGGACTGGCAGATGCACGGCGTGTGTCGCGGCGTCGACAGCTCGGTGTTCTTCCATCCCGACGGCGAGCGGGGCCGGGCACGCGCTCAGCGCGAACGGCGGGCCAAGGAGCTGTGCCGCACGTGTCCCGTGCTGACGCAGTGCCGCGCGCACGCGATCGCCGTCGCGGAGCCCTACGGCATCTGGGGCGGCCTGTCCGAGTCCGAGCGTGCCGCGCTGGCATCCAAGAGCCGGGTCAAGACCACCCGCATCGCCGGTTAGCCGTACCCGGCCCCGACGACGAAGCGCCCCCGGCCCGAAGGCCGGGGGCGCTCGTCGTGTGAGCCGCGCTCGGGAGGATCTCCTAGTGGGAGTGTCCCGCGTGCGCGTCCTCGGGCTCCTCCGCCGGCTTGTCGACGACGGTGGCCTCGGTGGTGAGGATCATCCGGGCGACCGACGCGGCGTTCACCACGGCGCTGCGGGTGACCTTCACCGGGTCGATGACGCCGTCGGCGATGAGGTCGCCGAACTGCAGGGTCGCGGCGTTGAAGCCCTCCCCCGTCTCGGTCACCCGGTTGACGATGACGGCACCGTCCGCGCCCGCGTTGGTGGCGATCCAGAACAGCGGGGACGTCAGCGCGCGGCGGAACGCGCGCACGCCCAGCTGGAAGTCGCCCTCGCTGCCGTCCTCGAGGTCGGCCAGCTGCGCGCTGACCTTGACCAGCGCGGTGCCACCGCCGGACACGATGCCCTCCTCGACCGCGGCACGAGCGGCGGACACGGCGTCCTCGACGCGGTGCTTGCGCTCCTTGAGCTCGGTCTCGGTGTGCGCGCCGACGCGGATCACCGCGACGCCACCGGCCAGCTTCGCGAGGCGCTCGGAGAGCTTCTCGCGGTCCCAGTCGGAGTCGCTGTTCTCGATCTCCGCCTTGATCTGCGCGGTCCGCTGCTGCACGTCCTCCTTGGCCCCGGCACCGTCGACGATGGTGGTCGAGTCCTTGGTCACCTCGACGCGCCGGGCGCTGCCCAGAAGGTCGACGCCGGCCGTGGCCAGAGAGAGGCCCAGGTCGGTGTTGATGACCGTGCCGCCCGTGACGATGGCGAGGTCCTCGAGGAACGCCTTGCGGCGATCACCGAAGAACGGCGCCTTCACGGCGACGGCGCGGATGGTCTTGCGGAGGGTGTTGAGGACCAGCGTCGAGAGCGGCTCGCCCTCGACGTCCTCGGCGACGATGAGCACCGGCTTGCCGGTCTCGAGGATCTTCTCGAGCAGTGGCAGGAAGTCGGGCAGCGACGCGATCTTGTCGCGGTAGAGCAGCACGAGGGCGTCGTCGAAGACGACCTTGCGCTCCTCGAGGTCCGTGACGAAGTTCGGGGAGATGTAGCCCTTGTCGAACTGCACGCCCTCGGTGACGACCACGTCGGTCTCCACGCCCGAGCTCTCCTCGACGGTGACGACGCCGTCGGCGCCGACCTTGCCCATCGCCGAGCCGATCATCGCGCCCAGCTCCTCATCGCGCGAGCTGACGGTCGCGACCTGCGCGATCGCCTTCTCGCCGTCCACCGGGGTGGCCTGCGAGACGAGGATGTCGGCGGCCTTGTCCGCGGCCGCGCCGATGCCCTTGCCGAACTCGATCGGGTTGGCGCCGGCCGCGACGTTGCGCAGGCCCTCCTTGACGATCGCCTGGGCGAGCACGGTGGCGGTCGTGGTGCCGTCGCCGGCGATGTCGTTGGTCTTGGTCGCGACGGACTTGACCAGCTGGGCGCCCAGGTTCTCGACCGGGTCCTCCAGCTCGATCTCCTTGGCGATGGTCACACCGTCGTTGGTGACGACAGGGCCGCCGAAGGCCTTGGCCAGCACGACGTGCCGGCCACGCGGTCCGAGGGTCACCTTCACTGCGTCGGCCAGCTCATCGATGCCGGCTTCCAGGCTGCGGCGTGCGCTCTCGTCGAATGCGATCTGCTTAGCCATGTTTCAAAGCTCCTAAGGCTCTGGTGAGAAAGACGAACCGCCCCGCCTCAGCTTCGGGCGGGGCGGTCCGGACTTCGCACGTGTGCGGCCGACTACTTGCCGATGACGGCGAGGACGTCGCGCGAGCTGAGCACGAGGTACTCCTCGCCGTTGTAGTTGAACTCGGTGCCGCCGTACTTGCTGAACAGCACGGTGTCACCCTCGTTGATGCCGGTCGGGACCCGGTTGCCCTGCTCGGTCACGCGGCCCTCGCCCACGGCGACGACGGTGCCGGTCTGCGGCTTCTCCTTGGCGGTGTCCGGAATGACCAGGCCCGACGCGGTGGTGGTCTCGGCCTCGGTGGCCTTGACCAGGATCTTGTCGTCAAGCGGCTTGATGTTCACGCTTGCCACAGTTCGCCTCCATGTATGGATGTTCGGTGTCATGTTGTCTGGCCCGAAAGTCACAGCCGTCGTCGCGGGTGCCGGCGTCACCTTGTGTGTACGGGGTGTCCCGCACACACGAACCACTTAGCACTCTACCCACGGGAGTGCTAGCACTTCAAGGGCGGGACTGACTGCGCGCGGCGTGGACCGCGCCGACCGCGAGCAGGCCCACTCCGACCACGAGGAACGCGACGACGCGGACGGCACCGTCGAGGGCTGCGAGGTCGAAGAGGAACAGTTTGGCGACAGCCCCGCCGATCATCGCCAGTCCCGCCACGGTCGACACCGTTCCGCGCGGCGAGCGGCGCTGCAGCAGCAGGTGGGCGCCCGTCGCCATCCAGACGACGGTCGCGACGCCGTGGCCCCACAGCATCCCCTGGTCGCCGCCGAGCGCGGAGCCGAGGTTCGCCAGCAGGGCGGTCGCGGCTCCGAGGGCCGCGCCGCCGCCGAGCACGCCGATCAGGGCCCGGACCTGCGTGGGCACCACCGGCAGCAGACGCCACAGGGCCGCGGCGGCGAAGACCACCGCGAGGGCCGCCGTCGCGATCGCCGCCGGGCTCCCCGAGGCCTGCGCGACGGGATCGAGGCGGAACACCGTCGACCCGAACCGGCCGAGCGCCACGAGCAGTCCCACGCCGCCCAGCGACGCTCCCGCCCAGCAGGCCGACGGTTCGCGGCGGGCCACCACGAGCGCGCCGGTGCCGAGAGCCAGGACGACGGTGGCGAGCCACGGGTCCGGCACCGCGACGACCGAGCCGATGAGGGCGGAGAACGCCGCGACTGCGAACCACGCCCCGCGCACCGATGGCGCCGTGCCGGGCAGGAGGCCGAGGGCCGTCGTCGCCGCGACGAGCGCGAGGGCCGCACCGGCTGCCGCCCAGTCGGGCGCGCCGATCCCGGCGACGAGCACCGGCAGCACCGCGACGATGCCCGCGGAGACGAGTGGCCAGCACCGCCCGGCCCGCGCAGCGGGATCGGCGGCGGCGAGCAGCCCGACGACCGCGGCGAGTACTGCGCCGCCGAGGACGGGCAGGGAGTCGGCCGCACCGGCCGCCAGTGCGAGGACCGCGAACGTGCCGGACGTCCCGACCGCGCGCACGACGTGCAGCCACGGCCATGCCGCGGGTCGGGCGACGCCGATCGAAGCGATGGCGAGAATGAGGACGAATCCGGCGAGCAGGTAGGCGTTGTGGGCGAGGGCCGGCGCGAGCAGGTAGATCGGGGCGAACAGCGCGATCCCGAGCCACTGACTGCGCCAGCGGGAGGCCAGCGCGAGCCCGGCGAGCGCGATCAGGCCGGAGCCCGCGAGGCCGGCGGCGGGGTGGACCCAGTGGTAGATCCCGGTGACGGCGACGACGTCGAGATGGGCCGCGGCGATGCCGGTGGCCGCGAGCGCGGTGGCTCCGACGCGGCCGCCGGGACGGGCGTGCACCCGGAGTGCCGAGCCGATCAGCCCTGCCGCGAGGGCGGTCCCGAGGCCGACGCGAACGGCGGGTCCGAGGAGCCCCGCTTGTGCGGCGAGCGCGAGGAGCAGGGCGACGCCGATCAGGGTGACCAGCACGCCCGCCCCGGCGAGCACTCGGGCCACCGTGAAGACCGACGTCCGCACCGGTCGGGCGGGCGCCGGTAGCGGACCGAGGAGCGCGGAGGAGAAGGGCGTCGGCGCCGGCGGCGCAGGCCGGGGATGCGGCGCGGGCATCGGCGGCATCGGACGCGACGGAACCGATCCGGGCGCGGCCGGTCGGCGCGCCTGCGAGATGAGCACGGGCCCGGCGGCCGACCGCTGCAGCGCGCCCAGCTGGCCCTGCATCCACTGCAGCCGCTTGACGGTGATGTCGAGTTCGATGGCGAGCCGATCGATCCGGGGATCGGTCTGCGCGAGGATCTGAGGCATACCCCTACGCTGCCGCGCCGGGACGCGGCGCGGCAGCGTAGGACTACTCAGTCCCGGGCGGTACTTCCCACCTCGGGGCCTCGAACGTCGGCCGGGGCCTCCGGGCCGGGGACCGGCGCACCGTCGGACCTGCCCGGGCGGGCCAGGGCGAGGACCGACACCGTGCCCGCGAGGCCGACCAGGGTGAGCCCGACGACCACGGCGATCGCGGTGGTCATGCCCGGCAACAGGTGGCCGGGGAGCGCGTCGGAGCCGGCGCTGGTGGTGATCGCGGTGACGACGGCCATCATCACGGCGCCGCCCACCTGGATGAAGGTGTTGAGCAGACCGGAGGCGAGGCCCTGCTCGTCGTCGTCGACGCCCTCGGTGGCCTGCGAGTTGACCGCCGGGAAGGTCAGGGCGAAGCCGACGCCGAGCAGCAGGATCGTCGGGAACAGGAACAGCCAGTAGCTGGCCCCGGCCTCGGCCCTGAGGAACCAGACATAGGCGCCGAGGAAGGCGGTCAGACCGACCGCGACGAGGACGGTGCTGTTCACGCGGTCGAGCACGGCGTCGATCTTGGTCGCCGACGCGACCACGAGCAGGCCCGCGGGCAGGAAGGCCAACGACATGGCGACGGGGCTCCAGCCCAGCGAGTCCTGGACGTACAGTGTGACCAGGAACTGGAAGGCCGCGTAGCCGCCGAACATGACGAATCCGGCGAGGTTGGCGTGCACGAGGCGAACGGACCTCAGAATGGCGAGCCGAACCAGCGGGTGCGGGTGCTTGACCTCGGTCACGACGAAGGCCACGGCGAGCAGCGCGGACACCGCGAACAGGATGAGCACCGTCGGCGAGGCCCAGCCCAGGTGCGGCGCCTGCACCACCGTGTACACGAGGATGAGGAGCGCGCCAGTCGAGGTGAGGGCTCCGGCCACGTCGAACCGCTTGAGCGAGAAGGTCTCCGACGGTGCCGTGTGCGGGATGACCTTCCAACCCAGGACGAGCAGGGCAAGGGCGATCGGGCCGGGGAACAGCAGGGTCAGGCGGTAGGAGACCTCGGTGAGCAGGCCGCCGAAGACGAGGCCCAGCGAGAAACCCGAAGCGCCGCAGACGGTGTAGATCGAGAAGGCCTTGTTGCGCGCGGGCCCCTCGGCGAAGGTCGTGGTGATGATCGACAGGCCGGCCGGAACGGTGAAGGCCGCGGCGACGCCCTTGATGAAGCGCAGCGCGATGAGCGCGGCGGGCAGGTCGACGAAGGCGGTGGCGACGGACGCGACGCCGAAGACGAGGACAGCGCCGAGGAAGACGGGGCGCCGGCCGATCAGGTCGGCGGCGCGGCCGCCGAGGAGCAGCAGGCCGCCGTAGCCGAGGACGTAGCCGGAGACGATCCATTGCAGGGACGACGGGTCCATGCCGAGTGCGGCCTTGATGGAGGGCAGTGCCACGCCCACCATCGAGATGTCGAGGGCGTCGAGGAACAGGGCGCCGCAGAGGACGAGCAGGAGCAGCCAGGTGCGGGAGGCCCAGCCGGAGGCGGTGGTGACGTGGAGTTCTTCCCTCCCGGGGTTCGGGTTCGACGGTGCTGTCGGGGGTTCGTGTGTCGTGGTCACCACCAGAACTCTATGCGCATGCATTGAATGTGTCTACATATATTTCCGAGGAATATTTTGCGGGCGTCCGGTGTAGACTGCGGACATGAGCGTCAAAGGCGACGTCGCGACACTCCACGCGAACACCTGCACCCCCGCGGACGATGCGCTGGCGGAGCAGTGGCACCGGCTCATGCGGGACTACTCGCGCATGACCTGCGCGCTGGACCGAGCGCTGGCCGCACACGAGCTGACCTCGTCGGAGTTCGAGGTCCTGGAGCAGTTGGTCCGTGCCCGCGCCGCCGACAGCGGCGAGGTCCGCATGTCGGATCTGGCCGAGCACGTGCACCTGTCGCAGTCGGCATTGTCACGGCTGGTGGCACGCCTGGAGAAGGACGGGCTGGCCGTGCGCAGCATGTGCGAGAGCGACCGGCGGTCCGTGTTCACCACGATCACCGACAGGGGCCGCGAGCGCTACGACGCGGCTCGGCCGACCCAGCGCGCCGTTCTGCGCGCCGAGTCGGCCGAGTGCGAGATGCGCGAGTACCTGTGCGGCGACGAGGCCTGATCAGCCGGCCAGAGCGTCGACCGCCCGGTCGATGAGGTCCGCGATCTCCCGAGGATGCGAGGCCAGCGAGGCGTGGCTCGCGTCGAGCTCGATGACCTCGCGAGCGCCGATGCGCTCCGCCATCCGGCGCTCGTTGTCCGGGTGGATCATCCGGTCCTGCGTGGACACCTGGTACCAGCTGGGCTTGTGCCGCCACGCCGGATCCGTCACCGTGTCGCCGAAGGTCGAGCCCAGCGGCGCCTTCTGCGTGACGGCCATGACGAGCGCCGCGTCCTCGTCGAGGTCCTGAGCGAAGCTCTCGCGGAAGCGGTCCTGCGCGATCCACAGGTAGCCGTCGGAGTCGGGTGCGATCGCGTCGAACGCCGCGGGCGGGTGCTGCTCGGTGATCGCGCCGGGACTCTCGCCCGCGTCGGGCGCGAAGGCCGCGACGTAGACCAGGCCCACGACGTTGGGCTGGTTCCCGGCCTCGGTGATCACCGCGCCGCCGTAGGAATGTCCGACGAGCAGGACCGGTCCCTGCACCTGGGCCACCATCTTCCGGGTGCGTTCCGCGTCGTCGGCGAGCGAGGTGAGCGGGTTCTCCACCGCTCGCAGCTCGGGGTAACCGCGCCGCCGCAATTCGACGACGAGCTCGCCCCAGTGGGCCGCACCGCCCCAGAATCCGTGAACCAGGACGATCGTGGGCTTCTCCGTCATCGCTCGTGACCTTTCGTGTGCTGTGACCTACCCTTACCCTGTCCACGCTAGAAGGATGCGGAGTCAATTCCCATGCCTGATTCACCCTCTTTCTTTGCCGATCGTCTCGATGAAGGGCCGGACGCGCTGAGCGCGCTCCTTCGCGCGGCGCGCCTGCGCGGCGGCCGGGTGCGCCGAGGGAGGGCGACCGGACCGGTCGCGCTGCGCGTTGCGGACCGGCGGGTCGCGCACCTCGCCGTCTCCCCCGGGGTGACCGTGCAGGTCGGCGGGACGACGGTGCCGCTCGCCCCGTCCGACATGGCCCTCCTAGCGCGCGGCGACGAGCACGTACTGTCCGGGCCGGACGGCGCCGAATGGGTGACCGGCGAGTTCACGGCGGATCACGCGATCGCCGACCCCGTGCTCGCCGTTCTCCCGCCCGTCATCCACTGCACTGGAGCCGCACCGGACGCACTGTGGCTGCGCACCAGCCTGGAACTGTTGCTCCGCGAGACCGATTCGCCGAGCCCGGGGAGCCATGTGATGGCGGCGCGGATCCTCGACCTGCTGTTCATCCATGCCCTGCGCCGATGGGCGGCCGAGGCCGAGGTCACGCCCGGCTGGCTCACCGCGGCGATGGATCCGCGGCTCGGCCCCGTGCTGACCGCGGTGCACGCCCACCCCGAACATCCGTGGAGTATCGACGAACTCGCGCGCATCGCCGCACTGTCGCGGTCCGCGCTGGCGGCGCGGTTCACGCGGTTGCTCGGCATGCCCCCGGCGGCGTACGTCACCGCGCAGCGGCTCGATCGGGCGGCGGAGCTGTTGCGCGATACCGATTCCCCCGTAGGCGAGGTCGGAACCGCCGTCGGCTACGCCTCCGAGGCCGGGTTCAGCCGCGCCTTCCACCGACGGTTCGGAGCACCGCCATTGCGGTGGCGCGGCACCGTCGGGTGAGCGGGGACGCCCGACTGCCTGCGGCACCGGGGAATCAGGTCACGGGTCCGTGGAAGTACCAGAGGTGTCCTTCGGGGTCGCGCACGCCGTACTCGCGCACGCCGTAGGGCTGCGTCGTGGGTTCCTCGACGATGTCGGCGCCGCGCGCGACCGTCCGCGCGTGGTGCGGATCGGCGTCGTCCACCGAGATCACCGTCATGCTGCTCACGCCGCCGAGGTGACGGGGTGAGCTGTACCCCTCCCCCGTCGGATGCAGCCAGATCGCGTGATCACCGGCCAAGAGCTCGCCGTGCACCGCAACGCCGTCCGGCAGCCGAACCAGCGGCCCCGGGGTCAGCCCGAAGGTCTCGGCGAGGTAGGTGTGTGCCGCGGCCAGGTCCTCGTAGACCAGCAGCGTGGTCGTGTTCCGGGCGATCGGTTCCATCCGGGTCATCTCCTCGATGATCTCCAGCAGTGCCTGCGGGTGGACCTCGCCGCGTCCCAGTTGCCCCGTGATCGCCCGCAGCTCCGCAGCGAGCCGGGTGGCGGCCGCGACGGTCCTGTCGGTATCCGCGAGGTGCCTGGTCAGCATGGCCCCGAGGTCCCAGGTCGGGGCGTCGAGGAGAGAGCCGATCTCGGCGAGCCGGAAGCCCAACCGCCGCAGCGCGAGGATCCGGTAGAGGCGCTCGATGTTCTCGACGCCGTACACCCGATGTCCGCCACGCGTCTGGCCGTCCGGGATCAGCAGTCCGGTCTGGTCGTAGTACCGCAGAGTGCGGACCGTGACGCCGGTCCGCTCCGCGAGATCGCCGATCTTCCACCCGCCGCCGTGGGATTCCGCGTGGTCGTCCATGCCTCCGACGGTAGGACCTGACGTCGCGTCCGATGCAAGGGTCGGCGACTAATGCGCGGCTTCGGCGACCTTCGGCTTCGGGATCATCAGCGCGATGACGCCGGCCACCACCGCGGCCACAGCGGCGACCACGAAGATCGTCTCGAAGGCGCCCTGCGTGGGGACCACGTGCCCGGCCACGGTCGCCGACTTGGCGGAGATGATCGCTGCAGCCAGTGCCGAGCAGATCGTGGTACCCACGGCCCGCATGAGCGCATTCAGCCCGATCGCCGCGCCGGTCTCGTTCTCCGGGACGGAGGACATGATGATGGTCGGCATCGACGCATAGGCGATGGCCACGCCGATCGTCCCTATCCCGTAGGCGATCGCCAATTGCCACACGGATCCCATCAGCGCGTACGCCAGAACGTAGCCGCCCGCCAGCACGAAGGCACCGATCGCCAGCGCCGTCGTGGCGCCGAACCTACGAATCAGCACCGTCGACGTGGGCGCGAACACCATCATCATCAGTCCGCCGGGCAGCATCCACAGGCCGGCCTCGAGCATCGTCTTACCGAGCCCGAAGCCGGTCGACGCGGGGAACTCCATGATCTGCGGCACGCAGAGCATCAGCGACATCATTCCGAAACCGACGGTGACCGTCGCCAGGTTGGTGATCAGCACGCGCGGGCGAGCCGACGTGCGCAGGTCGATCAGCGGCGCGGGATGCCGCAGCTCGTAGGCGCCCCACGCCAGCAGGACCACCAGGCCGCCGACGAACAGGCCGATCGTCTCCGCCGAGGCCCAGCCCCACTCGTTGCCCTTGGTCACCGCGACGAGGGCGGCCACGAGGCCGACGGCGAGCCCGAGCGACCCGATCACGTCGATCCGACCGCCGGCGCCCGGGGCACCGTCGGGAAGAACGAAGACGACGGCCGCGAGGATGAGGACCGCGAGAACGGTCGAGACCCAGAAGAGCATGTGCCAGTCGAAGGTCTGGGCGATCCACGCCGACAACGGGAGGCCGACGGCCCCGCCGACGCCGAGGGTCGCGCTCATGGCGGCGACGGCCGTCGCCGTCATCGCGGGGGGCGTGACCTCCCGCATCATCGAGATACCGACCGGGATGAATGCCATCGCCAAGCCCTGCAGGACGCGGCCGGTGAGCATCAGCAGGAGGCCGGAGGACAGAGCCGTGGCGAGCGATCCCGCGACCAGGAGCACGGAGCTGAGGATCAGCACGCGACGCTTGCCGATCATGTCGGCGAGGCGTCCGCCGAAGGGCATCGCCACGGCTGCCGCGAGCAGCGTGGAGGTGATCACCCAGGACGCGTTGGCCGACGAGGTGTTCAGCAGCTGCGGCAGTTCGGGCTGGATCGGGATCACGAGCGACTGCATGAGAGCCGCGACCATGCCACCGAAGCACATGATCGCGACGGTGACGAGTGGATGGTTCCGGCGGGAACCGCGGGCCGCGGCGGGGACGCCCTGCCCTGCGGCGGTGATGGAGGTGGTCACGTCGGCGACCTTTCAGCGGAAGTATGTAACATGCATATCGATGTCGCTCGCAACTGTAGGCACGGGGCGCGACGACTCGCAACACGGACATTCGACGCGCCGCGCGAAACGAGGGACCACATGGACGATTCAGCGCTGCGCTTCGAGCGCGAGATCATCGCTCTGGGCCAGCACCTCCGGGCGCGGCCCCGATCGACGGACCTGGCGCTCGACAAGTCGGCCTACCACATCCTGCTGCTGTTGGATAACACCGAATCCTGCACGCTGCGCGAGATCGCGGACGCGCTCGAGCTCGAGCAGTCGACCGTGAACCGCCAGGTCAACAAGGCCATAGGCGCGGGCCTACTCGAGGCCACCGGAACCACGTGCCCGAAACCGATTCGCCCGACGGACGCCGGCAGGGCTGCGTTCGCCCACGATCGTGCACACAAGCTGCGCACTATCGCGTCCTCGCTGGGTCAGTTGCCGCCCGCCGAACGCGAGTCCCTCATCTCCGGCCTGGAGGCGCTCAACACCGCACTCGAGGCCGACCCGCAGCCCTGACCTCGCACCCGCCGGCTACAGCTTGGTGACGCGCACCGACAGACCCGGATCGGTCGCGGAGCCGAGGTCGGTGGGCGTCGGGTCCGCGTCGATGACGTGTGCGCCGAGGGTCGCGATCATCACGCCGTTGTCGGTGCACAGCCGCGGCTTCGGGACGCGCAGCGCGATTCCCGCCGCGTCGCACCGCTCCTGGGCCAGCGACCGGATGCGGGAATTCGCGGTGGCGCCGCCGCCGAGCACCATCGTCTCCACGCCGATGTCCTGCACCGCGCGGATCGCCTTGAAGGTCAACACGTCCGCGACCGCCTCCTGGAAGGAGGCGGCGATGTCCGGCACGTTGAGCGCCCGCCCCGCGGCCTTCTCCGCCTCGACGTGCCGCGCGACGGCCGTCTTGAGGCCGCTGAACGAGAAGTCGTACCGCGCATCCTGCTGCCGGGTCATGGCGCGCGGGAAGCGAATGGCGTTCGGATCCCCCTGCCGCGCGAGCTCGTCGATGACGGGCCCGCCCGGGTAGCCGAGCCCCAACAGCCGCGCGACCTTGTCGAACGCCTCCCCTGCCGCATCGTCGACGGTGGTCCCCAGCTCGGCGATCGGGGCGCCCAGGTCGGTCACGTGCAGGAGATGGGTGTGGCCGCCCGACACGAGCAGCGCCACGCACGGCGGCATCGGGCCGTGTTCGAGGGTGTCGACGGCCACGTGCCCGCCGAGGTGGTTGAGACCGTAGAAGGGGATGTCCCACGCCGCCGCATAGGCTTTCGCGGCGGCGACGCCCACGAGCAGCGCGCCCGCGAGGCCCGGGCCGATCGTGACGGCGAGGGCGTCCGGACGGTCGACCCCCGCGGTGGCGAGGGCCCGGTGCATCGTCGGGACGATCGCCTCGAGGTGGGCGCGCGAGGCGACCTCGGGTACTACTCCCCCGTATCGGGCGTGCTCGTCCTGCGAGGACGCGACCTCGTCGGCGAGCAGTCGCGCCGTCTTCGACTCCGGATCCCAGTCGACGATGCCGACGCCCGTCTCGTCGCACGAGCTCTCGATGCCCATGACGATCATCGCTGTTCCTGCGCTTCCCGCTTCATCGTGTACGCATCCGCCCCGGAGGGACGGTAGTAGTTCTTCCGCACCCCGACGGTGACGAATCCGTTGCGCTCGTACAGGGTCCGGGCCGGATCGTTGTCCGTGCGGACCTCGAGGAAGACCGCGCCGCCGTGCCTGTCCGCCTCGTCGAGCAGGGTGCGCAGCAGCGCGTAACCCACCCGGCGACCCTGGTACGCCGGGTCGACGCCGATGGTGAGGACCTCGGACTCCGGGAAGAAGCTGTTGCCCAGCAGCCCGATCCCGGCGTAGCCGACCAGATGCCCCCCGTCCCGGGCGGCGAAGAACCGGGTGTGCCGCTCGGGCGCGAACGCCGAAGCCGGCCACGGGCTGTCACCGTCGAACAGGATCGTCTCCAGCTCGGCGCACCGCTCGGCCTCGTCGGGACGTAGGGCCCCGATCGCGATGTCACGCACGCGCTGCCGTTTCGACGGCGTCGGGGCGGCGCAGGTACAGCGGTATCAAGGCCCGCGGTTCAGTGCCGAACAGGGGCTCCGCGACGGCGACGAGGCTCGCCGGGTCGGGCGATCCCTCGACGATGCGGGCCCCGTCGGTGTTCAGCTCGGCGGGCTTAACGACCCCGGGACCATCGACGCGGGCACCGTCGGCGTACCGGGCCCAGTAGACCTCTTTCCGGCGGGCGTCGGTCACGACGACCACGTCGCCCTCCTCGCCGTGCGCGATCGCGTCGAGGCTGCAGACACCGTGCACCGGGACGCCGAGGGCATCGCCGAACGCGGCGCCGGTGGCCATGCCCACGCGCAGGCCGGTGAACGGGCCGGGACCGCAGCCCACGACGACCGCGCCCAGGTCCTCCCGGCGGAGCCCCGCCTCCGCCAGACATTCGAGCAGGTAGGGCACGAGGACCTCGGCGTGGCCACGGGCGTGCACGCGATCGCGGCGGGCGAGGACGATGCCGGAATCGGAGTCGACGATGCCCACCGTGAGCGCCGGCGTGGCGGTGTCCAGGGCGAGCACGTACATACCTGCAGGTTACCGCCTCGGCACGGTGCGCCTCGAATCCGCGGGCACACAGCGGTGATGCCGAGCCCGACGAATTCCGTGAACCTGTCGGAGGCCTGGCGCACTATGAAGGGCATGAGCGAAGACACCGATCCCCTTCCCGACTGGGCGCCGCTCGTCCGCGGCCTGCACGCCCGGTTCCGTACCCGCGACTTCACCGCCGGGCTCGAGCTGGTGACGGCGTTCGCCGCCGCGGCGGAGACCGCGAATCACCATCCGGACCTCACGCTGCGGTACGGCACCGTCGACGTGCTGCTGTACAGCCACGATGCGGGCGGCGTCACCGACCGCGATCATCGACTCGCCGCGCGATTCTCGGAGATCGCCCGCGATCGCTCGATCAGCGCGAGCCCCGGGGAGCTGTCGGTGGTCGAACTCGGCCTCGACACGGCGGACGCCGCCGAGATCGCACCGTTCTGGTCGGCGATCCTGGGCGCCGAGACCCAGGACGACGACGGCGATCTCGAGGTGCGCGTCCATGGCGCGGACGCGATCCTGTGGTTCCAACGCACCGAGCCGCACGAGGCACCGCGCCAGCGCTTCCACCTCGACGTGTGGGTCGACCCCCGCGAGGCCCGCGGCCGCATCGACGCCGCCCTCGCGGCCGGCGGCCGGCTGGTTTCCGAGGACCGTGCACCGTCGTTCTGGGTTCTCGCCGACGCCCAGGGCAACCACGCCTGCATCTGCACCGTGGCCGGCCGCACCTGACCGGAGTACCTTGGTACCAAGAACTCCATCGGAGGTACCAATGGCTCTGAACATCAAGGACCCGCGGGTCCACGACATGGTGAAGCAGATCACCGCGATCACCGGCCAGTCCCAGGCGGCGGCGGTGGAGTCTGCCGTGGAGCAGCGGCTTCGAGAGCTCCTCGCCGAGGACAAGGCTGCCCGAATACTGGCCATCGGACGGGACATCGCGAGTCGACTCACACCCGAACAGAGAGCGCGCATGCGCGAGCACGCGGCAGAGTTGTACGACGAGGAAACAGGTCTTCCCCGATGATCGTCGACACATCCGCACTGATCTCGATCGCACTCGACGAGCCGGAGGCGCCGGAGTTCGCTCTCGCACTCGCACGGAACCCCGGCCGTATCTCCGCTGCGACGCTGCTGGAGACCAGCATCGTCGCGGACCGCGCGGGCGACCCCGTCGTTACGCGCAAATTCGATGATCTCCTCGACCGATCGTCGATCGAGGTCATGGCGTTCACGCACAGGCAGGCAATGATCGCGCGGCAGGCGTACCGGGACTTCGGCAAGGGCAGCGGACACCCGGCCAAGCTGAACCTCGGCGATTGCTTCGCCTACGCCCTCGCGATCGACACCGGCGAGCCACTGCTGTGGAAGGGCGACGACTTCGGCCACACCGGCATCGCGTCGGCGCTACCGTGCGAGGGCTAAGCCGCGTCGCGCTCGACCCCGGCGCCGCCCGACGGTGCCCCGCTGCCGCCCGTCACGACGCCGCCCGCCTCGCCGTTGCCACCACCTGAGCCGGGGGCGGCACCGTCGCCCTGCCGCGAAGCCGAATCGGCCCCGCCGCTCGGGAGCGACGCCGGCGCGGGTGCCTGGCCCACGGGGTTGCCGACGGCGCCCAGCACGGAGCCCGCGCCGGACTGCGTCGTATCGATGCCGTTTCCGACGGCCTCGACAGCCGGCTCGATCGTCACGTCATCGAGCGCCGAGGGCGGAGCCGCAGGGACGACCGGCTCGATCTTCTCGGCCGTGTCGGCCACCGAGCCGGACACCCGCTCGATGATCTCGGCGACGTTGCCCGAGCCCTCCGCGGCGTGCTTGCCGGCGGAGTTGATCACCTGACCGCCCACGTCGAAGCCGGCCTGGGTGAGCGGCTCCGCGATCGGCGTGACGACGCCCTGGTACAGGCCGGTCAGCAGCGTGCCTGCGGTACCGAACGGATCGGTGAGCCCGAGCCCGGTCGGGTCGGTGATGCCCGCCAGCCCGAGCAGTACCTTCGGGTCGAGCGAGATCAGCGTGGTCGGGAGCTGGAATCCACCGACGGCGTTGCCGATCGGACCGGTTCCGCCGCCGCTCGCGGGCGTGGTGCCGACCTGGAAGTTCGGCAGGCCGATGCCGAACAACGACGGACTCGTGAACCCGAAGCCCTTCGGCCCTGCGTTGTACGACCCCAGCGAGAAGACCAGCGGGATCGGCGGGATGCCGGTGGTGCCGGTCTGCGGAAGGAGCACCGTCCAGCCCGTGTTGACATTCACCCCGTCCGGCCCGACGTGCCAGGACTCGAGGAACGACGTGGTCTGCACGCCCAGTCCGGCGCGCGGGATCGCGAGGCCGAAGGAGCGACTCCCCAGCGCGGCGTCGAGGCTCTGGCCGGACTGCGTGAGGATGCCGGGCGTGTACAGGCCGCCCGCGGTGAGCAGGCCGAACGGTGCGGCGACGCCGCCGGCGACGATCGGGACGGTCGCGACCTTCGCGGGAGTGCCACCGTGCGCGGGGACGATGACCTGCGTCGTCTGGCCGAGCCAGCCGATCCGACCGTCGCCGGGCAGGAAGTACGTCCCGCCCGCGCCCTTCTTGATCACCGAGAAGCCCGGGATGTCGATGCCGTCCGCGTTCGCGAGCGCGCCGGGGATGGACGTCGACGGGTCGTAGCGGGTCTCGCGGACCGGGTCACCGTGCTCGTCAAGGGTGGGCGTCCACACCGGTGGCCCATCCGGCACCTGAATCGTGGGACAGAACGAGCACGCCTTCCACGGTTTCGTCTTCTGGACCATCGTCCCCTTCTCGACGACGAGGCCGTCCGGGTCGTTGAGGTCCTTGCCCAGCGCGTCCTTGACCTGCTGACTGGTGAGGCCGGAGAGGTCGAGGCGATCATTGAGCAGCCAGGTGGTACCGCCGGTCTGCAGCAGCGGCCAGGCGACGGTATTGCTCCAGTTCGTGGTGGTACGGGTTCCGCTGGGGAGCAGGGCGATCGTGTCCGCCACGCTGGGGATACCCGTGAGCGTGCCCGCGTTGTGGATCACCTTGATGGTCCCGCCGAGGGCCTCGAGGTTCACGCTCGAGTTCTTGAGGAGGGTGTCGCCGTTGATGAGGTTCAGTGCGCCCCAAGCCGCGCCGATCTTCGTCGCCGCACCGGCACCGTCCGCCGCGGCGGCGAGGATCGGCTCGCCGAGGAGGACCTGCGCGGGCAGTGTCCCTGCCTGGGCGAGGCCGGGGATGCCCGGGACGCCGGAGGTGTCCGCGGGAGAGATGACCATCGTCCCGGCCTGGGTGAGCGCGGTGAGGTAGGGCACCTGCGTCACCGAGGTGGGCGGCGCGGTGGTCGTCGACGTGGGCGCCCAGCCCGTGGGCAACGGCTTTGCCGCGACGCCGAGGACCGCGTCCCGCGCCGCGCTGTTCGCGGATGCGATGCGGATCACGTTCCCCCAGGTGGCGTAGCCGTTCTCGGCCGCCCCAACGGGGTCGACCGCGGTCGCAGCACCCGCTGCGGCGACCGGCGCGAGGGCGATGCCGGCCGATGCGACGACGGCCCCGGCGGCGAGAGTGGCGCGCCGACGGGCGACGCCTCGCGTGGAAGTGCGATGCGAACCGGACATGAGCGGATCCCCCAATCGGGCCCGGCGAGCGCCGAGCTATCGGGTGAATCATGCCGGATTGTGCAATTGCACCGCTACTTACCGATCGGTATTGGTTCGATCGGATGACATCGCCTCTACTGCTGCGCAACAGAGGTTTTCATCGTTCGGAAGGCTCGATAGGCACTCTGCGGAAAGCTACGTCCCGTCGACCCATTCCCAGGTCACAGTGCGGACGTCGGTGCCCTCGGCCCGGCGCAGCCGGACCATGAGATGGCGGTCCGCGAGCCGCTCCGCCACACCCTCGCCCCACTCCACGACGACGACGCAGTCCTCCAGATCGGTGTCGAGGTCGAGGGCGTCCAGCTCGTCGAGCCCGCCGAGGCGATAGGCGTCCACGTGGACCAGGCCGGGACCGCCGGACTCTCCGGGACGGTGCTCGCGGGCGATGATGAAGGTGGGCGAGGAGACGCGACCGACGACGCCGAGGCCGGCGGCGATCCCGCGGGTCAGCGCCGTCTTACCGGCCCCGAGCGGACCGTCGAGGATGACGAGGTCGCCGGCGGCGAGCTCCCCCGCCAGCTCCCGGCCGAGTGCCTCGGTGTCCTCGACCTCGGGCAGCACGCGCTCGGAGGAACTCACGATCCACTCACCCGCGCAACCAGGTCCGCAATCGCGCGCGCGACCCGCGGAGCGGATTCGAGGATCAGCATGTGCCCGGTATCGGCGAGCACGACGAGCTCGCAGTCGAGTTCCTCGGCGAGCGCCTTCGACTTGCGCAGCGGCGTCATCCAGTCGTGGTCGCCGCAGACCACGGATGTCTCGACCCGGCGCAGCACGGGCACGGCGCCGCGCTCGTCGTACTCCTCCAGTGCCGGCATGAACCCCGCGTACGTCCCGAGCGGCGCGGACAGGCTCATCGTCGACGAGAATTCCGTCATCGTCGCGCTCCGGTCGCCCGGGGCGTACGCCCCGGCCGTGACGAAAGGGGTCGCGAAGGGCTTGATCACATCTCGCCCCCGGCCGACCATCGTGGGCAGGAACCGGATCGCGGCGCGGACCACGTCCAGTACGGGATTGCGCAGCGCCGCGGCCAATCCCACGTCGGTGAGCGCGTGCGACGCGGTGCCGAGCAGGGACGCGCCCACCACCCGCGACCCGATCAGCTCGGGATGCCCGGTGGCCAACGCGCAGATCGCCATGCCGCCCATGGAATGTCCGGCGAGCACGACCGGCCCCTCGGGGACCAGAGTCCTGATGACGGTGGCGATGTCGTCGCCGAGCAGCCCGACGGTGCTCTGCTCGGGCGTACAGGCCCCGGAATCGCCGTGGCCGCGACAATCGGGGAAGACCATGCGCACGTCGTCACCCCAACGGGCCTGAAGTTCGTTGCGCACCAACACCCACGACCCGGTCCGCAAGGTGAAGCCGTGCACGAACAGCACCGTCATCGGCGCGGACCGCGGGCCGACCTCCCGGACGTGCAGCGGCACACCGTCGGAGCTCATGACGATCGACTCCCGATCCGACCGGAACGCGAGATCGTCGGGCCCGACCGGATCCTCGCCGCCACCGCGCACACCGAGTACCCTTGCGGCGGCGGCGATCCCGGCGAGGGCGGCAACAGCGACGCCCGTACTCAGCCCGGCGAGCAGTGGGGGCCCGGGCAGGTGGATGCGCGCGGGGATGTGCACCCGCCCGCGGTCGTCGTCGTTCACAGCTCTCCCGTGTACATCCGGACGGCGCGCCCACGCACGCCGGTGAGGACCTCGTAGTCGATGGTGCCCAACTTCTCCGCCCAATCGGCGGCGCGGTCGGCGCCCGGCGCGTCACCGAACAGGATCGCGGTGTCGCCCTCCGCCACCCCGCCGCCGTCGGGCCCGAGGTCGATCACGCACTGATCCATGCAGACCCGACCCACCTGCGGGAAGCGCCGACTGCCGATCGCGACCTCGATGCGACCGCTCAGCGGGCGCCAGACACCGTCCGCGTAGCCCGCGGGGATCAGCCCGACCACCGTGTCGCGCGGCGCGACCCACCTGTGCCCGTAGCTGACCCCGTCGCCCTTGCGGATCCGCTTGATCAGGATCACCGGCGCGGCGAAGGTCATGACGGGCCGCAGGCCGAAGTCCCTGCCGGGCACCGGCACCCCGCCGTACAGGGCGATGCCGGGGCGGACCAGGTCGAAGTGGAGGTCGGGACGGGTGAGAGCGGCCGCCGAGTTCGCGGCGTGCACCAGCTCGGGCGTCAGGCCGTGCGCCCGGGCATCGGCGACGGTGGCCGCCAGCGCGTCGCGCTGCACGTCCAGGAACGGGTGCTCGGGTTCGTCGCCGTGCGCGAGGTGTGTGAACACGCCCTGCAGCCGGACGAGACCCGCGCGCTCCGCGTCGACGAGGGCGTCCCGGGTCGCCACCCACTCGTCCGGGGCCACGCCGTTGCGGTTCAAGCCCGTGTCGACCTTGACGTGCACCACCGCCGGGCGGCCCACCGCCCGCGCCGCCGCGACCACGTTCGCCAGCTGCCGCGGCGAGCTCACGCCCAGCCGCACGTCGGCGTCGATCGCCCGCTCGTAGCCGCTGGTGCTGAGCCAGCTCAGGATCGGCACCGTGACGCCGCCCTCGCGCAGGGCCACCGCCTCGTCGATGGTGGTCACGCCCAGCTCCGTGGCGCCGCCCGCCAGCGCCGCCCCCGCCACGGGCAGCGCGCCGTGACCGTACGCGTCGCCCTTGAGCACCGCCATCACGGCGGCGCCCGGCGCGCGCTCCGCGACGACCCGCGTGTTGTGCGCGAGCGCGCCCAGGTCGATCTGCGCGGTGAGTCGGTCCAGTCCGGACGCCGGGATCTGTGTGTTCATGGCGCTGTCAGCCTAGTCGCGCAGGACATCGCGCAGCACGTCCGGCACGGCGGCGCTGATGGCGGACGCGTGGGTGGGGGCACCGTCGGCGGCGCGCGCGGCGGCGAGGCCGTGAACCCGCGCGGCGCAGGCGGCCGCGTCGAGCGGCCCGAGGCCGGACGCGAGGAGCTTGCCGATGATCCCGGTGAGCACATCACCGGAGCCGGGCGTCGCGGCCCAGGACGACCCCGCGGTGTCGACGACCACCCGGCCGTCGGGGTCCGCGACGACGGTGACGTGCCCCTTGAGCAGCACCGTCGCGTCGAACTCCCGGGCCGCCTCGCGCGCGGCCGCGACCCGGTCGTTGCCCACCGGGCCGGCGAGCCGGGCGAACTCCCCCGCGTGCGGGGTGAGCACCGTCGGCGCGGTCCGCCCCGCGAGCAGTCCCGGATGCTCCGCGAGCAGGGTCAGGGCGTCGGCGTCGAGCACCGTCGGGAGGTCCTGGTCCAGGACCCGGGCCAGACGGTCCGCCGCGGCATCGTCGACGCCCATCCCGGGGCCGACCGCCCAGGCCTGCACCCGACCCGCGGCGGAGAGGTCGTCGCTCGCGACCGCCTCGGGCCAGGCGGCCAGCACCGCATCCCGGGCGGTGCCCGCGTACCGGACCATGCCGGAGGTGGCACGGATCGCCGAGCCCGTCGCGAGCACCGCGGCCCCGGGGTAGTCCGCACCACCCGCGACGACGCCGAGCACGCCGAGGCTGTACTTGTCGTCGTCTGCGCCCGGCACCGGCCACAGCGCGGCGACATCGGCGTCGTCGAGGGACCGCAGGGCGCCCGGGCCGAGAAGCAGGCCGATGTCGATCAGCTCGACCCGGCCGCACCGCGCCGGCGCCAGCGCGTGCACCGACTTGAGCGCCCCGAAGGCGACGGTGACCGCCGCCGCGACGGCCGGGCCGTGGACGGTCCCCGTGCGCACGTCCACGCCGGACGGCGTGTCGGCCGCGACGATCGGTGCGTCGATCGCCTCGACGATCCGCGCGGCGCCCGGGCGGAGCGACCCGCGGCCGCTGATCCCGACGATGCCGTCGACCACCAGGTCCGGACGGTCCGGCGCCGTCACGACGCGGCCTCCGGCGCGCCGGAACGCGGCCAGGCCGGCGGGGTGCGCGCGGTCCGGCGCGAGCAGGACCGCCTCGACGGCGACGCCCCGTCGGCGCAGGGCCGCGCCCGCGAACAGTGCGTCACCACCGTTGTCGCCGGAGCCGACGAGCAGGGCCACCCGCCGGCCCGCGACACCGCCGGTGCGGGCCGCCAGCTCGGCCGCGCAGACCCGCGCCAGGCCGTACGCGGCGCGCCGCATCAGCGCACCGTCGGGCAGCGAGGCGAGCAGGGGCGCCTCGGCGGCCCGGACCGCGTCCGGGAGGTGATAGTGCCGCACGCCGCCACGGTACGGCAGATCGACTAACGTGAGGGCCGTGACGGATCCGAACAAGCTGGTGAAGCAGTTGCAGCGCCGCGGCCCCCACCGCGTGCTCCGGGGCGACCTCGGCGTGGCGGGCCTCCCCGGCGTGATCTACACGCCCGAGAGCGGCTCGAACCTGCCGGCGGTGGCGCTCGCACACGACTGGGTGACGCCGGCGAAGCGGTACCGCAAGACGCTCGAGCACCTGGCCTCCTGGGGCGTCGTGGTCGCGGCCCCCGACACCGAGCGCGGCGTGCTCGGTGCCGACGGACGGCTCGCGCTGGACCTGGGCACCGCGCTCGACGTGATCACCGAGGTGCGCCTGGGCACCGGCGACATCACGGTGAATCGCGCCAAGCGGGGCGTCGTGGGCCACGGCTGGGGCACCGGCGCCGCGCTCATCGCCGCGGCCGCGGACGACCGCGTCGAATCGGTGGCCGCGCTGTTCCCGGCCCCCACCTCGCCGCAGGCCGAGAAGGCCGCGCTGGGCACGAGCGCGAGCGCGCTGATCCTGGCCGCCGCCGGCGACGAGCATTCGATGACCTCCAACGCCGGCGTGCTGTCCCTGCGCTACTCCGGCCCCACGGAGCTCCGCATCGTCCCCGATGCGCAGGCCGGGGGCCTCGCCGAGGGCATCTCGCTGCGCGGAGCGCTCGGCGCGGGTGGGTCCGATAAGACGACGCAGCGGATCGTCCGCGCCCTGCTCACGGGTTTCCTGCTCGGCGGCCTCGCCGAGGTCAAGGAGTTCAAGGCCTTCGCCGAGCCCGGCGCGGACCTCGGCGACACCTCGTTCGTCTGGGACCCCGACGCGGAGCCCACGGAGCCGAGCGCGCTGCAGCGCCTGCGCAGCCTGGTCTGAGATCAGCCGCCGCGCAGCCACGACGTGGGCAGGTCCGTCCGGGCGACCACCGCGATCGGCTCGGTGATCGCCGCCGGCTCCGGCGCGACGCCCACGGCCCGCATCAGGTCCGACAACAGGCTCTCGCGCGCCGCGATCCGCTGCGCGCGGGCATGGTCCTCGGCGTTCCACGCGGGTGTGCTCACGACGGCCTCCTAGGGGACGGTGACGGCGAACTCGGCTCCGCTGCCCTGCTGTTCGCCCGGCGGGCAGGGCTCTTCGGCGGCGCCGGACGGCGCCGGCTCCGGTTTCGCGGGATCCGGCTGCGCGGTCACCTTCGGATTCGCCGGGGCAGGGACGGGACTCGGTGTCGGCGACGCGGTCGCTCCCGTGCCGGAGCCCTCCCCGGATCCGGTGCCGGTGCTCTGGGCGCCATTCGGATTCGACGGTGCGCCACCGGTCTGCGGCGCGGCGACGGGCGGAGCGGCGACGTTCGTGGTGGGGTTCGCCGTGGGGTTCGGTGTCGGTGTCGCGGAGGACTTCTGGGCCGTACCCGACGTGTCCGCGCCCGGCGTCTCCTCCGCCAGCGTCAGCGTGCCGTCCGCGCCGACCTTCACCGTGACCTTCTGCTCGGTACCGTCCGGACGCTTGGCCGTGATCTCGACGGTCTTCCCGTCCGGGCTCACGGTGGCGGTCACGGTGCGGCCCAACACATCCGTGCCGATCACCTTCGCACCGCCCTTCTCCTCGGCGCCCTTGGCGGACCTGTCCTCGTCCTGCCCCTTGCCGCCGGTCTTGTCGTTCGTGGCACCGTCGTTCTTGTCGAGGCCCAGCTTCTCGGTGAGCGAGGGCAGGAGCTTCGACAGCCAGGACGGCATGCCGGTGTCGCCCGCCGACGGCGTACCGGCGCTCGGCGTCGCGCCCGACGGCGTGGTCGCGGACGGGGTTCCCGCGCCGCTCGTCGTCGGGCCCGAGGGGCTGCCCGCCGACGGGGCCGCCGTCGCCGCGGTCGGCGTGGCGGTCGGCCCAGCGGTAGCGGGTGCGCCCGTGGTCGGACCAGTCGTCGACGGAGCCGTCGAGGTGGGCGACGCTGACGTCGGGGACGTGGTGCTCGGGCTCGAGCCCGACGGCGCGCCTCCCCCTCCGCGACCGCCTCCGGTGCCGGTCACCGGGGCCGCCGTGGTGGGCGAGCCCGGCGTCGGAGTGGGCGTCGCGGAGATCGCGGTGAAGACCGGTGCGGGGAAGGCCGAGGAGTCCGCCCCTGTCGCCGCCGCGGGGACCGCGGCGTACGCCGCCCGGATGGACGTGCCCGCCGTGTCGTTGATGGCGAAGAACCGGGTGAGGTCCGCCTGCAGCTGCTGTTCGAAGGCGGCGACGACGGCGCGGTCCAGGTCGTTCGTGCCGCCGGGCAGGATCTCGCGGCCCAATACTCCGCGGGTGAGCGCGTCCGCGTCGATGGACGAGACCGAGAACTCGGTGAGCGCCTTGATCTTGGTCGCGACCGCGGCGACCACCGCGTCCGGGATCGCCTCCGCAGCCTTCGCAGTGGCCTCGATCACGGCGGCCGCGCTCGCGCTGCGGGTGTTCTGCGCGCCGAGGGTCGTGACCGCCGCCCTGCCCGCATTGTCGGGCCAGGCCGCGGTCACGGAGTCCTTGGCGCCGTTCTGGTCGGTGATCGCCTGCGCGGCGGAGGTGGCCTGCGCGCGCAGCATCACCGCGTCCCCGCGCAGGGCAGCGAGATCGATACCGCGCTCGTGGTCGTAGGTCCGGCACACGTCGCGGATCCAGTGCGGCCAGCGCCGGGTGGAGATGCGTCGCGCGATCTCGAGCATCAACTTGAAGTACTGGAGGGGCTCCGCGCCCGCGTCGAGCATCTGGTCGACGGTCTGGTCAGCCACCGGCGCCGGCCCCCGTGACCGCGGCGGCGGCACCGTCGTCCGTGCGGACGTGGGCGCTCGCCGAGTTCGTGAGCCCGGTCCCGCACGCCTTGGCGCCCGTCTGCCAAGCGGTCGCGACCGTGGCGACCGTCCCCAGCGCCGCAGCGTAGGCCGCACCGTCGGACTGATAGTCGCGACCGAAGTCCCCCGCCTCCGCGGCGAACCCGCGGATTCTGCCGGCGATCGTCCCGAGCGTCTCGCCCACCGCCAGATACTTCGCGCCCGCGGTGCGGACCGCCGCCGCATCGATCTTCGTGCCCATCCCGGTCCCCCATCGCCCGCGCAACCCCGTCATACATTGGACGCACCAGCGGCTGGATCGGTTCCGCCCGGTCGGTCAGATCACGCCGGCCTGCCGCACGGCATCGAGCAACCCGGAGGGACGCCGATCCACGGGCAGCGGATCCACCTGCGCGAAGCCGCACCCGATCGCGCGGGAGGCGCCGTCCGCCTCGTGGCTGTCGCCGACCATGAGAACCCGTTCCGGCGGCAGCCCCAGCGCCGCGGCGGCGATGCGGAAGACCTCGAGGTCGGGCTTGGCGTGCCCCGCCTCGAAGGAGAGTACGAACTCGTCGACGAGGCCGTCGATGCCCTCGCGCTCGAAGGCCGGGCGGATGTCGTAACCGATGTTGGACAGTACGCCGACCGCGAGCCCGGCGGCCCGGACCGCGCGCAGGACATCGGCGGTGTCGGGGTAGATCGTCCAGTTCAGCGGGTTCGAGAACTCGCCGTAGAGGCGCTCGCGGTCGGCCTCCTCAGCGACGCCCGAGTGCTCGAGCACGTGCAGGTAGGCGCCCCGATGGTCCGCGGTCGAGAGGTCGCGGGCGTGCCAGGTGCGCAGCGCCTCGCCCGCCATCGGCACCGGGAGCCCGACGGGGACAGTCATCCGATGCAGGAGCTCGCGCTGGGCGGCGTCGTCGAGCGGACGCCCGTCGGCGGCGGCGAGGCCCGCGAACCACGCCGGGTCCGGCTCCAGCCGGAACAGGGTTCCCGAGAAGTCGAACAGCACACCCTCATAACCGGTCATACCCACACGGTACCGGTTATGAAAACGTTTCGACAGGCCCCGTCAGGAGATGAGACCGGCGAGGCGCTCGGCAGTGCCCCGCGCGACCTCCTCGGTAGGGGCCTCGACCATGACCCGGACCAGCGGCTCCGTGCCCGACGGACGCAGCAGGATGCGGCCGGCCTCGCCCAGCGCGGCCTCCTCCGCGGCGAGTGCCGCGACCAGGTCCGACGAGGACATCGCCGCCGCCTTGTCGATCACCTTCACGTTCACCAGTACCTGCGGCAGGACGGTGAGCACCGACGCCAGCTCGGCCAAGGACGAACCGGTCTGCGCCATCCGCTCCATGAGCTTGAGCCCGGTGAGCACACCGTCTCCCGTGGTGCCGAGCGCCGGGAGCACGACGTGCCCCGACTGCTCCCCGCCCAGGGCGTAACCGCCGGTGCGCAGCTCCTCGAGCACGTACCGGTCGCCCACCGCGGTGGTCCGCAGGGTGATACCCGCGGCCTTCATCGCCAGATGCAGGCCGAGGTTGCTCATCACCGTCGCGACCAACGTGTGGTCGGTGAGCTCGCCGGCCTCGTCCATCGCGATGGCGAGGATCGCCATGATGGCGTCGCCGTCGATGGTCCGGCCGGCGGCGTCGATCGCGAGGCAGCGGTCCGCGTCGCCGTCGTGGCCGAGCCCCAGGTCGGCTTCGTGCGCGAGGACCGCCGCGCGCAGGCTCTCCAAGTGCGTGGAGCCGCAATCGCGGTTGATGTTGAGCCCGTCCGGTACGTCGTGGATGGCGATCACCTCGGCCCCCGCATCCCGGTAGGCCTTGGCGGCCACCGTCGAGGCGGCGCCGTTGGCCGCGTCGACGACCACCTTCAGTCCGGCGAGCGGGACGTGCACCGCCGACTCCAGGTGCGCGACGTACCGGTCGACGGCGTCGAAGGCGCGCTTGACCCGGCCGATGGCGGCGCCCGTGGGACGGGGCGGCGCGGGATCGTCGAGCGCCGCCTCGATGGCGTCCTCCTGCGCATCCTCCAGCTTGTGCCCGCCGCGCGCGAAGAACTTGATGCCGTTGTCCGGCATGGGGTTGTGCGAGGCGGAGATCATCACGCCGAGCGCGGCGTCGTACTCGGCCACCAGGTGCGCGACCGCCGGCGTGGGCAGAACGCCCACCAGCAGGACGTCGACGCCGGCGCTGGTCAGGCCCGCGGAGACCGCCGCGGACAGCATCTCCGACGATGCCCTCGGGTCCCAGCCGACGACCGCGAAGGGCCTGTCCCGGCCATCGAGGTCATGCGCGCCGAGCACCGAGGCCGCTGCCGCGGACAGGCGCAGCGCCAGGTCGGCGGTCAGATCCTTGTTGGCCAGGCCGCGCACACCGTCGGTCCCGAACAGACGCCCCATGGGTCACCTCACACGAGTAGGGATGAAACGAAACCAGGGCAGGCGCCCGCACGGATGCGGGTGCCTGCCCTGGGATGAGCCTGCAATCAGCGCTTGCTGTACTGCGAAGCCTTGCGGGCCTTCTTCAGGCCGTACTTCTTGCGCTCGACGGCACGCGGGTCACGCGTGAGGAAGCCGGCGCGCTTGAGCGCGGGGCGATCCTCGGGCGAGACCTCGATCAGGGCGCGGGCGATGGCGAGGCGCAGCGCGCCCGCCTGGCCCGACGGGCCGCCGCCGGTGAGGTTCGCGGCGATGTCGAAGGACTCGAGGCGCTCGACGGTGACCAGCGGCGACTTCACCAGCTGCTGGTGCAGCTTGTTGGGGAAGTAGTCCTCGATGGTGCGGCCGTTCAGCACGAAGTTGCCGGTGCCGGCGGTCAGGCGCACGCGGACGACGGCCTCCTTGCGGCGGCCGACGGTCTGGACGGGACGCTCGACGACCACGGGGCCACGGGGGGCGCGGGTCTCGGCAGCGGCCTCGGGGGTCTCGGAGGTGTACTCGTTCAGCACGACCTCGGCGTCGCCCTCGAAGTTCTCGATGGTCTCGCTCACTGGGCCACCTGCTTGATCTCGTAGGGAACCGGCTGCTGCGCGGTGTGGGGGTGGTTCGGGCCGGCGTAGACCTTCAGCTTGCCGCCGATGGCGTTGCCCAGCTTGTTCTTGGGGATCATCCCCAGAACGGCCTTCTCCACCACGCGCTCCGGGTTCTTGGAGCCGAGGACCTCGCTGATGGTGCGCGAGCTCAGGCCACCGGGGAAGCCCGAGTGGCGGTAGTGCCGCTTGTCGGTGAGCTTGGCGCCCGACAGGGCGACCTTCTCGGCGTTGATGATGATGACGTAGTCGCCGCTGTCCACGTTGGGGGCGTAGGTCGGCTTGTGCTTGCCGCGCAGCAGGTTGGCAGCTGCGACGGCGAGGCGGCCGAGCACCACGTCGGATGCGTCGATGACGTGCCACTGCCGGGTCACGTCACCCGCCTTCGGGGTGTAAGTAGGCACAGGAGATCCTCTGCTCGATGGTTCGGTGCCGGTCCATGCGCGACGAGAGCACCCCCGGCGACCAACGGAGACCCGGGACCCGACTCCGCGCAGCCATGAACTGCGGCGCGGCGTCGCACACCAGCGGACCAGAGTACGCGGGCACAAGGGCGCAGGTCAAAACGTCCGACGGTCCGCCGCACCCCGGCCCGGAATCAGGGTGCGGCCCAGGGACGTCCCGGATGTGGCAGGGCACCGTCGGGACATAGATTTCGGGCCATGACCTCCCAGACCGTGGAGGCGGCACCGTCGGCGCCCGAGAACGCGCCCGTGCCCGCCTGGACCACCGCCCAGAAGATCGGCTTCCGCCTGCTGTTCACCCTCGGCGGCGGGCTGACCCTGCTCGCCGTCTTCGGCAGCCTGCAGCTGGGAATGATCATGCCCGCCGTGCAGGACCCGTTCGCGCGCCTCGGGGCGCTCGTCACGGGCACCGAGCCGCAGCTCCTGGCGCTGCGCGGCGCCGGCGACTCGCTGGGGATCTGGCAGTACCACATCGGCTGGGCGGTCGCCGCGGTCGTGCTCACGACCGTGTGGACGCTGCTCGACCGCGGGCGACGCGACTACCGCGGCCTCGGTGGCCTGCTCTGGCAGGTGGGGCGCATCGCGCTGGCGAGCGGCATGATCTTCTACGGCCTGGGCAAGGCGATCCCCACCCAGATGGCGTACATGCAGCTGCCGACCCACGCGCTGCAGCCGGCGGGCGACATCAGCCGGATGAACATGCTGTGGGGCTTCATGGGCGCGTCCGACGGCTATTCGATCGCGACCGGCCTCGTCGAGCTGATCTCGGGCCTGCTGCTGCTCTCGCGGCGCACCTGGGTGCTGGGCGCGCTCGGCTCGATCATCTCGATGGTCCAGGTGGTACTGATGGACACCTTCTACAACGTGCCGGTGAAATTCCTCTGCTTCGAGTTCCTCCTCATCGCCATCGCCCTCCTCGCGCCGCAGTGGATCAACCTGGTGCGCGTCGGGTTCGGCCGCGCCGCCGGGCCGATGCCGGCCATCTGGCGCGCCACCGGCGCCGACCGGACCCGGCTGCGGCGCACCGGCAAGGTCCTCGCCGTGCTGGCGATCGCGTCGATCTCCGCGCTGGGGGTGTTCTCCGGGGTCAGCGCCAAGGCGGCACTGGCCGAGACCCGCAGCGACATCGACGGCGTCTGGCACGCCACCTCGTTCCGGGTGGACGGCACCGAGGCGACCCTCGCGCGCGATCCGGCGTGGATCAACCTCGCGATCACCTACCGCGGCCGCGGGATGTGGGAGTCCGCCGGCGACGGCTACACCGCGTTCGTCACCCAGGACCCGTCTGCGCGCGCGACGCCGTGGGTGCTCGAGGTGGACGGCAGCGCGCTCAGGATCAAGGCGCGCAGGTCCGGCCCGGAGACGGTGCTGCGGTACACCCAGCCCGACCGCGACCACCTCACCCTGGCGGGGCGCGTCGACGGCCGGGAGATCACCGCGGTCTACGAGCGGCGGCCGATGCAGCGGGCGTCGGAGGAGCTGCGGTTCACCCACCCGGTACCCGACGAGGACGCGCCGAGCCTCGACTTCCCCTGACAACCGGTTACATCTGTCACTAGGAGAGCCTCGTGAGTGAGCCATACGATTCGGGCATGAGCGCACCGCAGAGTCCCGTCGGCCCGCCCGTGACCCCACCGCCCGGACCCGTTCCACCACCGGTCCCGCCCGCACCTGCGGTCCGGTGGTCGGGTGCGCAGAAGCTGGCGTTCCGGTTCCTGTTCGTGATCGGCGGCGGCATCCTGTTGCTCTCGCTCTACGGCAACGTCGGGCTGGCGATCATCTGGAAGTTCAGCGGGATCTGGTGGCTCTTCGCCCAGATCGGCAGCTACGCCGCGCGGGGGAAGGGCGTCGACATCGTCCTCACCGGCGGTGGCGACAACCTGTGGCAGTGGTGCATGCACCTCGGCTGGATCATCGTCGGCGTCGTGATCGTCGCGGCGTGGACCGTGCTGGACCGGAAGCGGCCGAACTACCGCTCGCTGCTGGGGCTGCTCGGGGTACTCGCCCGGTTCTGCCTCGCCCTGTCGATGATCGTCTACGGCCTCGCCAAGGTGATCCCCACGCAGATGGGTTTCATGGCGCTGCCCTCGCAGCAGCTGCAGCTCACCGGCGACGCCAGCCTGTTCACCACACTGTGGGGCTTCATGGGCGCATCCGTCCCGTACATGGTGGCCACGGGCCTGGTCGAACTCGTCGCCGGCGTCCTGCTGCTGTGGCGGCGCACGGCGCTGCTGGGTTCGCTGCTCGCAATCGTGGCGATGGGCCAGGTGTTCCTGCTCAACCTGTTCTACGACGTCCCGGTGAAGATCGTGTCGGGCGAGCTGCTCGTCGTGGCCGTCGCGCTCACGGCGCCCTACCTGCCGAACCTGCTGCGGGTGGTGTTCAACCGCCCCGCACCGACTCCGGTGCCGCCGCTACCCGTCGCGGGTGCGAGCCGGGCGTGGTCGCGGATCACCGGCGTCGTACTCAAGTTCGCGGCGGCCGCGCTCATGATCGTCTCGCTGGTCGCCACCGGGGCGATGACGGTCTACGTGATCCATACCCCGCGGTCGGACCTCGACGGGATCTGGCGCACGACCTCGTTCACGATCGACGGCGTGCCGGCCACACTCGCGCAACGCGATCCGGCGCCCTGGTCCAACGTGGCGATCACCCTGCGCGGCAACGACAGCAATGCCGTGCTCACGTCCCTGGGCGAGGGCTACGACAGCGTCGTGACCCAGGAACCGTCGGGGAAGACGATCGCGTGGCAGCTCGTGAAGAAGGGCGACGTCCTCGAGATGCGCAAGCACGAGGACGACGCTCCGCTGCTCGTCACCGCCCGACTCGACGGCGACCGGCTGCACCTGTCCGCGACGGTCGACGGCAAGCGGATCGAGGGCGTCTACGAGCGCCGGTTCATGGAGCGCGCCCGCTCGCACTTCCGCCTCGTTCAGCCCGACGGCGGTTCCAGCCCCGACCAAGGAGGTTCCTGACATGACCCGACCATTCCGATTCGCGGTCACGGCGCTGCCCGTGCCGCAGCTCGGCGACTGGGCGACCTATGCGCGGTCGATCGAGTCCGACGGCTTCGACGTCCTCGCACTCCCCGAGAACTACCCGCTCCCCGACGGTTTCACCTCCGCGGCGGTGGCGCTGGGCGCCACGTCGATTCTGGAGGTGGCGAACTACGTGGTCGCCGCGCCACTGCACGACCCGAAGCACGCGGCGTGGCAGGCCCATTCGCTGGCGACCATCAGCGGCGGACGGTTCCGGTTCGGCATCGGCACGGGCCGCCCCGACGTGGCCGGCGACGCCGCCGCCCTCGGCGTGCCCTTCGGCACGGGCGCCGAGCGCCTGGCCCGGGTGGTGGAGACCCTTGACGCCCTGGCAGCGCTCGACGGTGCCGGCCACACCCCGGTGCTCATGGCCGCCGGCGGACCGCGCGCGTTGGCGGTGGCGCGGGAGCGGGCGGACACCGTCGCCGTGGCGACGGCCCCGACCACCTCGGCGGAGCGGCTCGCGGAACTCACCGCGCCGCTGCGGGACCGGGTGGAGCTGGCCTGCTCGATCTTCGCGGTCAACGGCTTCGCCCCCGACTACGTGAGCGCCTTCATCGGCAGCGATCTCGACGCGCTGCGCGCGGTAGACTCCCCCACGCTGGTCGACGGCTCTGTGGACGAGATCTGCGACACGCTGATCCGCCGTCGCGAGCAGTACGGCATCTCCCTCATCGCGCTCGGCGGCCACACCGTGGCCGCGATGCGGCCGGTGGTCGAGCGGCTTTCGGGGGCGTGATCCGCCGACGGTCCTCCCTCCGAGCAGGGCAGGCGCATGATGGACCCATGCGCCCCGTGCTGAAGCTTCTGCCCGACCCCGGCCGCTCGTCGATGGAGTTCGGCGAGCCGCACGTGACCGGCGACGGTGCCACGGTGCGGTGTCGCGGATCCTGCGGCGCGCCGGTACCGAACGCGTGTCCGCGGTGGGCCTCTACGTGATCCGCGACGGGAACGCCGTGTGGGTGCGCGCGGTGGACGCTGACCGCATCGCACTGATCGGTGTGACGACGGGGTTCGTCGCCGCGACACTGGGCTGCCTCGCGGTGCTTCGCAAGCCGCCGTGGCCGGCTCTCACCGGCACGATCACCTCGAGCCGCACCCGCTAAGCGCCCTCCCGCGGCGGCGCCGCCGATCCACCGGCCTCGGGCGCCGGACCGATGAACGCGACCCGCGCGCCGGGCTATTCCGCGGCGATGGCATCGCTCGTGGGGCACGGCGCGTCGGGATCCTCAGGATCGTGCACCAGTAGCAGCGGCAGGAACCCGGCGTGCGGGGCGGATCGGATCACGTCCGTGTCGAATCGAATAGGGGATGCCGAGCTTGTGGTCAAGCGGCGCATGCAAGCGGCGGCGGATCCGGGGGGCCGAAGCCGTGACGCCGCAACGAGGCGACGACTGCACGGCGAGACCGCCACCTTAGTGTGGATGCCGCAAGCAAGCGTACGGCAGCAGCCACTGCCAATCCGACCAGCTATGCCGGATTGTAAACTTCCATACACACGATGTGCTTAACGGATTTCCCACGGACTTGCAATACGTACTCGAATCTACTCCCGTAACTACCACTATGCCGCCCATCGGATATTCCGGAGAAGCCACCGCCATTGTTGTCCCACGCAGTGACCATCCGAGTCTGACGACCGTCTGCATTTATCCCGCGATAGCTACCGGACGAGAAAACGTCACCTGACGGGCTAGACACCACCGCGCTAATCGTCCGCCTACCAAAGCTACCGGTGCCATACGGTTCACCGTCCTGGTACGCCTTCAGATTCCTCAGCACTTCGGGATAAGCTTTCGAGGTCGGCGAGAATATACACGAAACCCGATTCATTTCAATATCCGCGCTCGAGTCCGATATGCTCATCATCTCGATATCAAGCAGAGCGACAAGCTGTTCCGGACTCATTCCATCTATCGTTTCCGTGGTTCCGATATCGACACCATGCGCAGTCGCCCAATTTCGAGCGTCTTTCGAGACAACCGATGCGCAGGCGTCCACCTGGTCATCCAATGGAAGTTTGATAAATTCGCTGTGCGCTAACTCAAGACGACCATCGCGACCACCCCCTGGCACTATGGTAGCGCCACCGGCGGTTCCCAGACTGGAACCGCTATCCCCGCAGCCACTGGCAAACGCCAGCAGCGACACCAAGAAGATTGACGCGCCGCTTAGATACCTCTGCATATGATCAGTGTCTACCGCGCCGAACGCGCTCGACAATCGTCCGAACAGATGACATTGGCGGCCCTGTGCTCGCGTACCAGAAGCAACGAAGCCAGGTTCATGGGCCTCGGAAGGGGTCACGATGGCGGCGATCGCGGAGCAGTTGTCGATCTCGAAGCCGACGGTGACCTTGTGGTGTCAGCAGTTTCGCGAGCGGGGGCCGGAGGGGTTGGCTGATCAGCCGCGGTCGGGGCGGCCGGCGACGGTGGATCGGGAGAAGGTGATCGCAGCGACGTTGACGCCTCCGCCGGCGAGTTTGGGTGTGACGCATTGGTCCTCGCGGTTGCTCGCCAAGCGTTTGAAGCTCGATCACGGGCAGGTCGCGAAGGTCTCGCGGGAGATGGGCATCAAGCCGTGGGGTGAGGCCACGTTCAAGTTCTCCACCGACCCGGAGCTCGAGGCGAAGGTCGTCGATGTCGTCGGCTTGTACCTGGCGCCGCCCGAGGGTGCGGAAGTCATCTGCATCAAATGAGAAGACGCAGATCCAGGCCCTCGATCACACGCAGCCTACCTTGCCGATGGCCCCCAATCACCCGGCCGAGTGCACACACGACTACATCCGGCATGGCACGACCAGCCTGTTCGCCGGGTTCGAGATCGGAACCGCCAAGGTCACCGGGCAGTGCTACGACCAGCACACCCACAAGGAGTTCCTCTCCTTCCTCAAGAAGGTCGCCAAGACCTACCCCGAGGTCGAGCTGCACCTGGTGATGGACAACTACGCCACCCACAAGAAGAAGGAAGTTCGAGACTGGCTCACCGAGATCCTCGGATCACAGTTCACTTCACCCCGACATCGGCGTCGTGGATGAACATGGTTGAGATCTGGTTCTCGATCATCGAACGTCAAGCGATCCACCGCGGCACCTTCCGATCGGTCCGCGAGCTGAAGGCAGCGATCCGGGCGTTCATCAACGGCTGGAACCCACGCTCACAGCCCTTCGTCTGGACCAAGCCCGCCGATGAGATCCTCACCAAAATCGACCGGAAGAAGACTTCAGCCACGGGCCACTAGTGGCTCGTGTTGAAAGTCTGTTGCCGATGGGTGTCGTGGGAGACTGGAGGGGTGCGAGCTGAACCCGTTCTGATTTCCGAGGCCGATCGAGCATTGCTGGAGTCGTGGCTGCGGATGCCGTCGATGCCGGCGGGGTTGGTGACGCGAGCTCGGATTGTGCTG